>JANNUY010000845.1:0-1743 GCA_031414155.1 Acidobacteriota bacterium | reverse complement strand
CCAGTAATTACAACTCTTGAAGCGCAACAAATAAAAGACGCTATTACCGTCTTGTCTGATATTCGGAGAAATGTCGACGCCCATATATTTCTTAAGAGCCAAACCATGGGGAACATCAACGGAGATTTGAAAGATGTCTATATCCCTGCGGCAAACATCCTCATTCGTGCTTATCAGTAAACTACTTGACGAGCGATAAAGAGACCGACGTGCCATGAAACACTTTCAATTCAGCTTTGGCCTATTGAGATGTTCGCCAAACATCACTGCGGCTTTGCGCGGGGAGTTGGTGGAAAATTTTGAGTGCGGGTTGCAGCAAATACCTAGTTAGGCAGAAAATCGCCAAGCCAAATTGGAGGTAATGTTATGGAAAACATGACTTTTCAAGCACATTTTGATGGCGCGCAAATCCTGCTAGATGACCCGATAAAACTTGTAGCAAACACCAAGTTGTTGGTTACAGTGCTTGAGCCATCCGTTGAGCCGGAACATTCGTTGGCTTCACGTCAGTAGGAAAATCAACGCCTGCTTGCCACGCTAAACGAAGTCTATCAAGACGTACCGACAGACGAAGAGCGCGAGCAATTGCGACAAATGACCGCCAGTCAGCGCCGCCTCGTGGAGGGCGAATGGTAAGCCGACAAGGCGATGTCTATTGGGTAGACTTAGGGAAACCCCATTGGCTCTGCGCTTGGTTACCTGCATCCGTATGTCGTCATCCAAAACAATGTTTTCAATCTGAGCCGCATCAACACGGTTGTCGTGTGCGCGTTGACCTCTAACCTGCGTCGCGCTGATGCGCCCGGCAACGTATTGCTGATTGACGGCGAAGCCAATCTCACCAAACGCAGCGTCGTCAACGTCTCCCAGCTTTTCACCGTAGACAAATCACAACTGGGCGAATTTATTGGTACGCTTCCCGCTCGCCGTGTTCGACAAATTCTGGACGGCATAAAATTGCTGACAGAGCCGCGCGAAATTGATTACCGCGGAGCCTGAGATGCGGCTAAAGGTGCTGAAAAATCTTCACTGCCACGGGTTGTTTCACCGCACCGATGTACCTATGATGCCGACTCTCTAAAACAACGCAGTACCAACGATCTAAACAAACGCACTGGGCAAAGGAGCAACCGCGTGTTTCAACACCTTCCGCTGATCTTCAAGAACAGTTTGCGCAACCGCCGCCGCAGCCTGCTGACCATCGTGAGCATCGGCGCTTCGCTGAGCCTGTTGGGCGTGTTGCTGGCGCTTTATCATGCGTTTTATTTCGCTGAACTCGCACCCGATGCGGCGTTGCGATTGATTACGCGCAATCGCGTATCGCTCGCCAATCCGTTGCCGCTGTCTTATGGCGCGCAGATCAAACAGATTCCCGGCGTCAAAGAGGCGATGATTTTCAACTGGTTTGGCGGTGTTTATAAAGACGCGCGCGATCCCAAAAATCAGTTCGCGCGCTTCGTCATCGAACCCGAAAAGCTCGCCATCGTGAATCCTGAATACAAATTGCCCGACGCCGAACGCGCTGCGTTTTTGGCAGAGCCGACGGCTTGCATCGTAGGCCGCAAGACCGCCAACAATCACAATCTGAAAATCGGTGACCGCGTCATCATTGACGGCGACTATCTGCCCATCCGGCTTGAACTCACCGTGCGCGGTATTTTTGATAATCCCAGCGACAACGAAACGATGTTCATTCATTACAAGTATGTGAACGAAAGCTCCAAAGACCAGCCGGGCGCGCGC
>JANNUY010000844.1:0-1659 GCA_031414155.1 Acidobacteriota bacterium | reverse complement strand
CGTCTTTCAAAACTATTCGCTGCTGCCCTGGCTGACGGTCTATCAAAACATTTATGAGGCGGTTGATTCCGTCCTCAAAGAAAAGAGCAAAGCCGACAAGGCCGCGCACGTCGAAGACTTTCTCAAAAAGGTCAATCTGTGGGAACACCGCGATAAAAAGCCCGCGCAAATTTCGGGCGGCATGAAACAGCGCGTCGCCATCGCACGCGCTTTCGCCATTCATCCCGAAGTCTTGTTGCTCGACGAACCGTTCGGCGCGCTCGATGCACTGACCAAATCTTCGTTGCACGAAGAACTCGTCAAGCTCTTACAACTCGACAATCAAACCGACACCGTAGTCATCGTCACGCACGACATCGAAGAAGCGATCTTCCTGTCAGACCGCGTCATCGTAATGACCAACGGCCCCGAAGCGACCATCGGCGAAATCGTCGAAGTGCCGATTCCACGTCCGCGTGACAAACGCGAGATCGTCCATCTGAAAGAATACGTCGAAGTGCATGATCGGCTGATGTACCTGCTGATGGATGCTTTCGCGCTCAAACACCGAGCAGCAGCATAACTTTCACTCAATAACCCGCTCCTTCTCGCCGTTGCGGCTCCAAGCTGAATGGTTAGCGTGAGCTTTACCCGAATGATCGCCAACGATCACGGCACAACACTTGAACTAATGATTTTCAGCGCACTCAAACTGCGCTGAGTTGCGGAAATTTTCGCTACGCTGCGCAAGATTCCGCACGCTTTACAGGAGAAATTTCATGGCCTGCTTTATTTTCAAATTCCGTATTCACGTTCTGACACTAATCAGTTTTCTGCTCGCTGCGCCACTGGCTTTCGCACAACAAGCTGCACTGGCAACGGCTTCGCCCACACCTGCGGCAACCAAAACCCCCGCGCCACCACCTGCCGTAGCGCCAATCAAACTTGGCAGCTTGACCATCACCGGCACCATTCGCGCGCGTGCTGAAAACTGGGATTGGTTTGAAACCGACAAGGCCGATCCGTCTTATACGTTTGGCGCAGTGCAAATTCGTTTGGGAATCGGGCAGAACAAAGAAGGTTATGAATGGCTGGTCGAAGGCGAAGCGCCGATTTTATTTGGCTTGCCGAACAACGCGATTGCACCCGCGCCGCAAGGCCAGTTGGGTTTGGGCGCGACTTATTTCGCGGGCAGTGGAACCAAAAACGCGACGTTGATTTTCAAACAAGGCTTCGTGCGGTTTAAGAATTTGTTCGGTGACAAAGCCAGCAGCCTGAAACTCGGACGCTTTGAATTCAATGACGGGTTGGAAGTCGTGCCCGCTGATGCGCAACTCGCCACCATCAAGCGCGACCACATTTCGCAGCGTTTGATCGGCGCGTTTGGCTTCACCCACGTAGGCCGCAGCTTTGACGGCGCGCAATTCGGACACAATTTCAAACAGGGCAACTTTACGTTTTTCGGCGCGCGTCCGACTGAAGGTATCTTTCAGCTCAACGGCAATCGCCAGCTTGACGTTGACGTTTGGTATACGGCCTTCACGCAACCGAAAATATACATGAAGGCTGTGACCGAATGGCGCACTTTCGTCACGCACTATCACGACGGACGCCGCGTGCTAAAAACCGATAATCGCACGGCGGCCTTGCGCGCTGCCGACCTTGAAAACATCCGCATCA
>JANNUY010000843.1:0-4677 GCA_031414155.1 Acidobacteriota bacterium | reverse complement strand
ACTTCACCCAGCCGCCGTTCACGCTGAATGATCAGTATTCAGACTTCACGCCTAACCGGCCCAACCCGAAGGTTAACAACTATCCTGGCGCGCTCCGGTTCGCGGGTTTCGGCCCCGGCCGTGAGAACACGCGCAGCCTCGTACCTGGCTGGTATGGCGGCTATGGCCCGCGTATCGGCGTGGCCTTTTCGCCCGATGAGAAAACAGTGTTTCGCGCGGGCGTAGGCCGTTCGTTCTCAAAAGTCACCGTAGTTAGCAGTTCCGGCCACTTTGCCGGATTCATCGGCCAGTACGTTTTTAACACTGGCAATCAGGGCATCACCAAACTGTATAACTGGGACGAAGGCTTGCCGTCTTATCCTCTGCCGCCGCAAATTGATCCGAGCTTTGCGAATAACACCGACGTGCATTTTTGGCAGCCGCAGGATGCCGCGCGCGCGCCCGAAAACTGGAGTTGGACGATGTCAGTGCAACGCCAGTTGACGCCCGCGACGACGATTGAGGTCGCTTATAACGGCAACGCCGGCGCGCACCTGCAATCAGGCGTAGTCAATCTGAATCAAGTGCCCACCGCTGTCTGGGATGGCCTCGTCAACAAACTCGGCTTCACGGCGGCGGCGGCCTTATTGCGCGCGCAAGCCAATTCGCAAGTCGCCCGTGACAACGGCATCGTGGTGCCTTATCCGCAATTCAACGATGCGAGCGTTCAGCAGGTGCGCACCGTGGCGCAGTCGCTGCGGCCCTATCCGCAATACCTGAACATCGTGACGGGCGCGCAGGGCGGCGACAAGAGCGGCCATTCGTCTTATCACGCAATGGTCATCAAGGCTGATCGGCGTTTTTCAGGAGGGCTGCTCCTTCAGTGGAATTACACCTTCTCGAAAATTTTCACCGACTCGGATTCCTACTTCACCGGCACGGGCGCGCAGGATCAGTACAATCGCCGCGCCGAAAAATCCATCGGGCAATTCGATCAAACGCATTCGCTGAAGCTGAACACGATTTATGAAATCCCCTTCGGCGCAGGTCGCCGCTGGTTGAAAGATGGTATTGCCTCGCACGTCGTGGGCGGCTGGCGCATCGGTGTGATTCAAGCGTATTCAAGCGGGTTCCCCATTGCCCTGACGCGCAACAATCCGCTGCCTATCTTCAACAGCCAAACGCGCCCGACCGTGACGAGTTACGACAACTGGCGCGGAGCGATTGCCGGTGACAAGTTCGATCCGGCGGTTGACCGCTTCCTGAATCTGGCCGCCTTCCCGACGCAACCCAACGCCTTTGGCAACGTGACGCGTTACAACCCGAAGGTGCGTGCTTTTCCCAACATGACGGAAAACATCAGCGTGGCGAAAACCTTTAATTTCACCGAACGCTGGCGCATGGATTTTCGCTGGGAGATGTTCAACCTGTTCAACCGGACGGTATTCGGCACGGGCAGCGCGAACCTGAACAGCAATACCTTCGGTGTCGTGACCAATCAGGCCAACGATCCGCGCCAGATGCAGGTTGGCTTAAAGATTTATTGGTAACCGAGCGATAGACTACTACAAGCTCAATTGCTTGCCAGCGCGACCAGCCCGGTCAACGGCCAGACGACCAACACGGCGGCCAATGCGTCGTTGCGCGTGCCGTATGTGGGTTTCTCGCCGACGGGTTTGGTATGGCTCGAAACCTCGACGACTCGCGTTACAACGCGTTGCAAGCCAGCGTCACGCAACGGTTGAGCAAGGGGCTGCGCTTTCCGGCGTTGCAGGCGTTGCAGGCGGGCAAAGATTTGTATCTGGAAAAACCCATCGGCCATACGATTCGTGAAGGGCAGTTGCTCGTCAAAGCGGCGCAAATCATCCAAACAGGTTGTTTCGGTGGGATTGCAACAACGCACGGGCACGCTGTTTCTCAAAGCGCGTGAGGTCACTTGGCGCAAGTCGTCAAACATTACGAAAAGGGTCGCGTGGTAGGCGTCTCGCGCCGTATTTATCAAGGTTCGAGTGAAGTGATTGCGACGATCATCAAAGCTACGCAAGGCACCGGCGACATCAATACGGCGTACATCGAACGGCTCAACAGCACCTTCCGCAGTTGCCTCGGTAGCCTGGCACGGCGTACTCGGGCGCTGACGCGTACGAGCGCAAGCCTGCACGCGGGCGCTTATCTGGTCGGTACGGTCTACAACTTTTGCACGGAACACGAGAGCTTGCGGCTACCGGGCATCATCGGCGGACGCAAATGGATCAACCGGACTCCGGCGATGGTCGCAGGACTGATTACGCATTGTTGGAGTGTCAAAGAACTGATGAGCTACCGCGTACCGCTCCCGCGCTGGCGTCCGCCCACACGGCGCGGACGCATTTCGGCGGCTACCAAGGAGTTAATCAAACAATGGGGATGATTCCACAGTTGTTTGTGGAGCTACCTTTCCTGTCAGTCGTCGGTTGTATTGAGAATTGCTGGCAATAAACCTCGCTTGGCGGTTCGGACAGATGAAGGTTTGACGTTTACGCCTGATGAAGAAGGTTCGATCCGTATTTGAAAAAGTAACGCCCCATGAGACCCAACGCAATGGCTAAAAACATCAGGTTGCTGTGCGCCATTTCCGCTATGGTATTCGGCTGGTTCGCCTTTGGTGATTCCGCCTCCGTTGCCTTAACGCAGCAACAATCGCCGAATTTCGAGCGCGACATCCGCCCGCTGTTGCACGCGCGTTGCAGCGAATGCCACGGCGCGCAAAAGCAAATGGCAGGACTGCGCTTTGACAGAAAAGACTCCGCGATGAAAGTGATCGCGCCGGGCAAAAGCCGCGAAAGCGAATTGATTCGCCGCGTCACCAGCGCCGATAAAACTGACATGATGCCGCCAATGGGCGAGCGTTTACCGCCGCGTGAAGTCGAGTTGCTCAGAGCGTGGATTGATGCCGGCGCAAATTGGCCGGATGAGAAAATCATTGCCGAAGCCAAACGCGCCGACAAAAATTGGTGGTCGTTGCAACCCATCAGAAACGCTGAACCGCCAATGCCGAAAGGCATTCCAGCGGCTTGGGCGAAATCGCCGATTGACCGATTTATCTTTGCCAAGCTCGCCGAACGCAATTTGCAGCCGAGCGCTCCGGCAGATCGCCGCGCGCTGATTCGTCGCGTAACTTATGACTTGACGGGATTACCCCCTGCGCCCGAAGAAGTCGAAGCATTCGCCAACGACAAATCACCCAACGCGTATGAAAAGCTCGTAGACCGTTTGCTCGCCAGTCCGCATTACGGCGAGCAATGGGGTCGGCATTGGTTGGACGTTGCTCGCTTCGGCGAGAGCAAAGGCTTCGAGCGCAACGTCACCGTCAATAACGTCTGGCCCTATCGCGATTATGTGATTCGTAGCTTCAACGAAAACAAGCCGTTCAATCGCTTCATCGTCGAACAGCTTGCGGGCGATGTCGTAGGGCGCGGCAATCCCGCCATCGAAGTCGGCACCGCCTTTTTGGTTTGCGGCGCTTATGACGACGTAGGCAATCAGGACAAAGCGCAACAACAAATCATTCGCGCCAACACGTTGGACGATGTGATCACCGCGACCAGCAACGCGTTTCTCGGCCTGACAGTGAATTGCGCGCGCTGCCACTTTCACAAATTCGACCCGATTCCGACCGAAGATTACTACCGTTTGCGCGCCGCGTTTGAGGGCGTGATTCATGATGAACGCGCGCTGGCGACGGATGAGGAAAAGCTACGCTACGCTGAAAAAGCGAAGCCGCTGGAAATGCGTCGCAGCGAATTGACCAAAGAAAAAACCGCGCTCGAAAAAAGCTTCGCCGAACGCGCGAAAGAAAAGGCCGCGCAAGTTGCGAGTTATGAATTGCCGAAAATTACGCGGCATTTCAACGAACATCGTTTCGCGCCGGTGGCTGCGCGCTATTTGAAATTCAAGATGCTGGCGCACGCTGACAATCCGAAATCCGCCGTCAATGCCCGCGTGGACGAGTTTGAAGTCTGGACCAAAGACCGCAACGTCGCGCTGGCGAGCAACGGCGGCAAGGCCGTGGGAGCGACTACGCGCAAGGCCGAAGATTTCGCCAACGCCAATGCCTACGGCGTAGAGTTGGTCAACGATGGCAAGTTCGGCGAACGCTGGTTTGTCGCGGCTCCGGCAGATTTGACGATTGAATTCGCGCGCACCGAAACCATCGAACGCATTGTCTTTTCGCACGACCGCACCGCTGCGCCTGACACCATCGTCACGGGCATCGGCCCTTTCGTCACCGAATATCAAGTGCTGGTTTCGCAGGATGGCAACGACTGGCAAGCCGTCGCCGATTCGACTGTGCGCCCGCCATATAACGAAGCGCATTTGATCGAACGCTTCGCACCCGCCGTGACGTCAGCCGAAGAAAAGCAAAAGCGTGAATCCCTCGACGCTGAACTCGCGCAACTCAATCGTGAGCTAAAAGCGATTCCACCGTTGCCACTGGTTTGGGCGGGCAAGTTCGAGCAGCCGAAAGAAACCACTTACGTGCATAAAGGCGGCGATCCGCAACGGCGCGGCGCGGACGTAAAGCCCGCAAGTTTGGCGGTGCTGGAAGGCGCATTGAAATCATTCGAACTGCCCGCCGATGCGCCTGAAAGCGAACGCCGTCTCGCGCTGGCGAATTGGATTGCCAGCGATGAAAACCCACTGACGGCGCGCGTCATC
>JANNUY010000842.1:0-5005 GCA_031414155.1 Acidobacteriota bacterium | reverse complement strand
CGGGAGTATGGCGGGTTAATAACCCGCCATACTCCCGCTAGCGAGCTTAGTTGCCGAGTTCCAGCGCATATCGTAATGCGCGGTTTAGCTCACTCATTTTTTCAGGCGAAGTTGCCCAACGAACTCAGTCAGTTTTTGTTTGAACAGCAAAGCAAGAAAGTCGCAACGTATTGCGCTGTCGTGTGGCTATCCCTCGTTGAGACCGACTTCCACTTCGCTTTTCGGCCCCAGTATTTCGCTGTAAATGGGAGCGCAAACGATGGTGGCGATGTCTTCGTTACTGGCGACGAAGCTCCGTGAAACGACGAAGTAATAGCCAGGCTTGTAGCCGCGCTCTGGTATGTTGGCTTTTGTGTGGTAAATCTCGCCGCGCTTCACAGTTCGGCTTGCTCCTTCACCAGCACGGCGGCCTGTTTAGCAAGTTTGTCACGATGGCGTCGAAAGATTGCGCGTTCGCGCTCTTCTTCTTCCAGGCGCTCACGCTCGGCGAGAAATTCGGCAACCGCCAGCAGGAGGATTTGTGAGCGGTTGTTGGCCGCTGTCGTTTTGCGCGCCGCTAGCCGGTCAATCTGTTCCAGCAGGTGTTCATCAATAGTAAACGCAACAGTTTTCATAACGGAATGATAGTGAATCGTTATCATCATTTTCAATCAGTGACTGATTAGGAGAATAGCAATATGCCAATCGTAGGAGTTGAAACCGCGCTTTACGGCGTCGAAGATTTAACCGCTAGCACGAAATTTTTTGAAGACTTCGGCTTGTCGTTGCTCGACCGCAGCGAAACCGAAAGCCACTTCAAACTTGAAGAAGGCTCGAATGTGATCTTGCGCTCGCTCAATGACCATTCGATTCCTGAATCGAAATACGTCGGCGCAGGCGTCAAAGAAACAATCTGGGGAGTGGATTCTGAAGACAGCCTTGATCGCCTTGCCAACGATTTGGCGCGTGACCGCGAAGTCATCCGCGATGGTGACGGGGTTGCACATTTTCTTTCTGATTGCGGCATGGCACTGGGCTTGAAAGTTTTCAATCGCAAGAAAGTGACGTATGCGCCTGACCCGATCAACGCGCCGGGTTACGTCAATCGGATGAATCAAAACCGGAAGTGGCGCAAACGCGCACTGCCCAAGACGCTCAACCACGTCGTCTTTGGCGTAGCCGATTACAAAGCCTCTGCGGCCTTCTTTCGTGAACGGCTTGGCTTTCGTTTGAGCGATCATCAAAAAGGCATCGGCATGTATTTGCGCGCGGACGGTGCGCTCGACCATCACAATTTATTTTTGATGGATTTCAATACGCCCGGCATCGGCGGCATTCCGCGCTTTCATCACGCCAATTTCGGCGTCGAAGACATTGACGAATTGATGATCGGTGCCAACATTTTGATGAGCAAAGGCTATCAACCCGGCTTCCTCGGCAACGGTCGTCATCGCATTTCGTCGGCGTTGTTTTCTTATTGGCAATGTCCGGCGGGCGGCGAAGCGGAATATGGCACCGATTGCGATTACCTCGATGACAACTGGGTTCCGCGCGAATGGGAATTCCGTTTTGGAACGATGATCTGGATGCAGTCACCGCCACCGTTTATGCAAGGCGAAATCGCGTGGGACGTAGATTTCTATAAAGAGTTTGGGAGCGAGCCGCGATGAGCCGCTAGACTTGCGGCTCGGTGGGTGCGGCGGACGAGCATGTGCAACCGATGCGTGCGCATCATAAGCATTTCACGTATGAATCCGTCTGCGTGGTCGAGCGTTGAAACTCATGCACGCAAGACTTTGAGCGGTTCAGTTGGTTTGAACTATTGGAGCGAATACAACTATGAAAAAATGTAAGCATCTTGTTATTACTGCCAGTTTCTTTTTCGGGCTTGCCCTAAGCTGGCAACATCCTGCTATGTATGAGCTAAACGTAAAGGCCGCGAGCCAGCAAACCCCACAAGCGGTGATGCAGAAAGTTTGTGGCACTTGCCACTCGGTTGAGCGCGGCACCGTGTCACCGCGCAGTCGTGCCCAATGGGAAGATGTCATCAGCAAAATGGTTTCGATAGGCGCTAAAGGGACTGATGAAGAACTGGCGGTGGTGCTCAATTATTTGGCGACCAATCATGGTCGCGACAACGCTGCCGCTCAGGCTAACCGACCGGCGGGCGGCAAATCGGTGGGCGTATTGGGCGCGGGCGCTAACGATAAACATATCGTAGACAACGCCATTGCCGACCGGGGACGCGCGGTTTGGGCGGCGCAATGCATTAACTGCCACGGCTCGACCGCTCGCGGCGGCGACAAAGGCGCAAACCTGATTCGTTCAGATATGATGTGGAGCGACCGCTATGGCAGCGATCTGGGGCCTTATCTGGCAAAAGGCCACCCGACGCAAAGCGGCGCGCCGAGCAACAGCTTGAGCAAAATACAAGTCGCCGAACTTTCCCATTTCATTCACCAACGCCTTTACGACACGTTGCGCGGTTCGCCGATTTTCAATGTGCAAAATGTGCTGACCGGCAACGTCAAAGAGGGCGAGGCGTTTTTCAACGGCGAAGGCAAATGCGCTGCGTGCCATTCCATCACCGGCGACTTGGCGGGCTTTGGCAAAACCAACAATCCCGTGAACATTCAACAACGCTTTGTGTTTCCGCGTGCGCGCACACAGAAAAAGACCGTCACGGTGACGCCCGCGAATGGCGCAGCCATCACGGGAACGCCGCTGCACCTTGATGATTTCAATGTGTCTTTGCGTGATGCTCGGGGCGAATATCATTCGTGGAAGCGCACGCCTTCGCTCAAGGTTGTGGTCAACGATCCTTTGCAAGCGCACATCGCCTTGCTCGACAAAATTACCGATAAAAACATGCACGACATCGTCGCATATCTGGAGTCGCTCAAATGAAATTCATTAAAACGTTTCTATTTATTGCTCTTTGCGCGGCACCGTTGTACGCGCAGCAAGGTAATCTTGATCCCGCCAAGTTAGGCCAGCCGCCGACCGATGCGTGGCCGACCTATCACGGCGATTATTCGGGGCGGCGTTACAGCACGCTGAATAAAATCAATGTGAATAACATTAACTCGTTGAGCCTCGCGTGGGTCTTTCGCACCAACGTGAATCAGGGTGCGATTAAATCGTCTCCGATTGTCGCCAACGGCGTGATGTATTTCACCGTGCCCGATCACGTGTGGGCGATTGACGCGCGTTCAGGCCGCGAAATCTGGCATCACGTTTGGCCTTCGGTGGGCGGCATTCACATCGGCAATCGTGGCGTAGGCATTTTGGGCGATACGGTTTATGTCGAAACGGCGGATTGCAATCTGGTCGCGTTGAATGTGAAAGACGGCAAAGAAAAATGGCGCAAAACAATTTGTGATTTAGATCAATTCTTTTTTGGTTCGACCGCGCCGATCATCGTCAAAAACCATGTGATTACGGGCATCAGCGGCGATGATTTGGATAGAGCCGGATACATTCAATCGCACGACCCGGTGACGGGGAAAATGCAATGGCGTTGGTATGCTGTGCCGCAAAAGATGGGCGACCCCGGTTCTGAAACGTGGCCGAATGAAGAAGCCATGAAACACGGCGGTGGTATGACGTGGCAGCCGATTACTTATGATCCCGACTTGAATTTGATTTACGTGACGACGGGAAACCCGCAACCGGTGATCGCGCATAAGAACCGCTTGGGGGCGAATCTTTATACCGAATCCATCGTCGCGCTCAA
Organism: Acidobacteriota bacterium; assembly: GCA_031414155.1. GTDB lineage: Bacteria > Acidobacteriota > Blastocatellia > RBC074 > RBC074 > JACPYM01. Next base: position 1,290 of record JANNUY010000842.1, on the reverse strand, counting down.
TCCCGACACGGGCAAAATGGTTTGGTATTTTCAGCCTTCGCCGCACGACACCCACGATTGGGACGCGACGCAAGTGCCGGTGCTATTTGATGGCGAAATCAACGGGCAAAAGCGCAAACTGCTCGCGCAAGCCAGCCGCAACGGATTTTTCTTCGTGCTTGATCGTGCCACGGGCAAAAATTACGTCACGTCAGAATTTGTCAAAACCAACTGGTCGAAAGGGCTTGACGCCAAAGGGCAACCGATTCCGAATCCCGCGAAAGAGCCGCAATTAGATGGCGCGCTCGTGACGCCCAATCAATATGGCGCGACCAATTGGCCGCCGCCGAGTTTCAGTCCTGAGACCGGATCGTTTTATGTGAATGCGTTTCGCGCGTTCAGCATTTATTACATTTACGATCCTGACGAAAACCCGCAAGGCTGGGGCGGCACCGATCGTGGCGGCTGGCAGGAAGCGATGATGCAGGCCGTAGATTACAAGACTGGCAAAGTTCGCTGGAGCCACAAATGGGAAGGTGGCGGTTCGCGCTCCGGCGTGTTGACGACGGCGGGCAACTTGGTTTTCACCGGTGATGGCACGAACAATTTTGTCGCGCTCGATGCACGCACCGGCGAAGCACTCTGGCACGCCAATCTAGGCGCGAGTACTAGCAACGGGCCGGTGACTTACGAACTGGACGGCACGCAGTATTTGGTCACCGGGGCGGGCGATATGCTTTATGGGTTTGCGATGCATAGTCGGCGCGGAACTGATGCCGTCACCTCTCAAATTTCAAGTCAGAACAAGTAATGAATAACCAGTTAACGCGCCGCGCAGGGTTGCGCGGCGCGTTGGCAACAACATCAGTGGCGAGAAGCTATGCCAGCCTTCTCATTGTGTAGTGAGGCAGATTTTATGATCAAAAAAGTTCTCATTATCGGTGGCGGCATTGGCGGCTTGTCTACCGCGATTGCGTTGCGCCGCGCAGGCATTGCCGTTGATCTCGTCGAAATCAAAAGCGAATGGAAGGTCTATCATGTTGGCATCATTGTGCAGGGCAATTTCATTCGCGCGATGGCGGCGCTGGGCATTGCCGACCAAGCCGTAGCCGAGGGCTTTCCTTACTTCGGCGTGAAGTTCCAAACGCTGCACGGGCAAACGGTCGCTGAGATTCCGGGCATTCCGATGGCGGGGCCGAGCTATCCGACTGATCTGGGCATGGGGCGTCCGGCGTTGCACAAAATTCTTTCTGAAACGGCTTTGGCGTTAGAGACGAAAGTGCGCTTGGGCGTGACGTTCACAGATATTCA
>JANNUY010000841.1:0-14424 GCA_031414155.1 Acidobacteriota bacterium | reverse complement strand
ATAACATTAAAATTTTTCTTCCCGCCGGACTGTCGCTGCCTGTGACAGCGAGGCGTCCTGATGGGTTGCCTAAGTTTTGGCAGAATCCACAAAAACGGGTACGCTGGGAATCTCGCATGAAACTTTGCGGCTGTTGTAACCTGGATGATCGAATGGTTTCACTGATGGCTTCACTGATTGGTGTCGAAAATTTATACAAAAGCTACGGCGCGCACGCGGCGTTGAAAGGCGTGAGCTTTGCCGTCCAGCATTCGCAACTCACGGCTCTAATCGGGCCGTCGGGGTGCGGGAAGTCTACGTTGTTGCGGTGTCTGAATGGCTTGGAGCAATTCGATGAGGGGCGCATTTCTATTGGTGCGATTACGCTCGAAATGCACGAAGGCAAGCTGCCCAACGATCACGGCGCGCGCTTGCGCAACTTGCGCGAACAGGCGGGGATGGTGTTTCAGAGTTTCAATTTGTTTCCGCATTTGACTGTACTCGAAAACGCTACGCTCGCGCCCGTCGTCGTCAAAAAGCAAAGCAAACAAGTTGCCGAAAAGACTGCGCGCGAATTGCTCAAGAAGGTCGGCCTCGGCGACCGCGTGGATTATTACCCTTCACAACTTTCGGGCGGACAACAACAACGCGCGGCGATTGCGCGGGCGCTGGCGATGGAACCGCAAGTGATGCTGTATGACGAGCCGACTTCGGCGCTCGACCCTACGCTGGTGGGAGAAGTGCTGGGCATCATGCGTCAACTTGATGACGAAGGCATGACGCAGGTCGTCGTTACTCACGAGATGCGCTTTGCCCGCGAAGTCGCCGATCAAGTGATTGTGCTTTCGGCAGGTGAAATTATTGAAGCAGGCGATCCCGAAGTGATTTTTACTGCGCCGCGCGATGAACGTACACGCGAATTTTTGAAAGGTTTCTTGTCATGAAAAGATTTGCCACAGAGGCACAGAGGTACAGAGATTTGCGCAAACCAGTGAATGTGTCGCCGCTGACGAGCGTGTGTGAACGCGAGAAAAAGAGTTTTCATACCGTTAAACCAAGCATCATTCGGGTTGTCTCTTCATCTCTCATTCTTTCTGCCTTTCTGGCTCTGTGTCTCTGTGCCTCTGTGGCAACTTCCCAAGACTTGCGTTGGGGCGGCGATGCCGAGGGTGGTGCGCCTTATCTTTTGCCGAATCCGAAAAATCCGCGCGAGATTGTCGGATTTGAGATTGACCTGATGAACGCGCTCGCCGCGCAACTCAAACGCAAGTCGGTCTTCGTACAAAACCAGTGGGACGGACTCGTGCCGGGCTTGCAGCGCGGCAATTACGAACTCGCCGTCAACGGCATCGAGATTACCGAAGACCGTAAGGAGCAGGTCAATTTTTCAATTGCTTACTATCTTTGCGGCGAACGGTTGAGCGTGCGCAAAGAAGAAAATTCCATCCAAACGCTCGCCGACCTCAAGGGCAAAATCGTAGGCACGTTGAAGGCTTCGCTCGCGCAACGCATTCTCGAACAGGCGGGCGGCATCAAGGTTCGTTCGTATGAAAACCAAAACAATGCCTACGACGACCTCGCCATCGGGCGCTCGCAAGCCGTGCTGATGGACGAACCGATTGCCGTTTATTACAGCGCGCCCAACCCCAAACTAAAACTCGTAGGCGCGCCGATTGAACAGATGGAATATGGCATCGCGGTGCGCAAACGCGACACAGCGTTGCTGCAACAGGTGAATGACGGATTGATGGCGTTGATGAAAAGTGGCGAGTTGCAGCGCATTTATGAAAAGTGGGGCATTTGGAATGAAGCCACGGCGCAACACTTTGAAAAGCTGACGGGCGTCAAGGCTGCGCAAGCGGCTGACAATTCCGCCAGCAATCAGGTCTTTCAAGATTTCACGCAAAACCAGACGCGCCAACTGACTTGGCCTGAGCGGCTGCAACGTTGGAAAAGTTATTTGCCGCCACTGTTGTTCATCGGCGCGCCGATGACGCTGTTGATCTCGTTGCTCTCGATGGTGGTTGCGGTGTTGTTGGGCTTGGCGCTGGCGCTCGTGAATCTATACGCGCCGCAACCGTTCGCGTGGCTGGCGCGCGCTTACGTCGAAGTCATGCGCGGCACGCCGCTCTTGATTCAGTTGTATCTGATTTTTTATGGTCTGCCCAATTTAGGCATTCGCCTGTCACCATTGGTCGCGGCGGTCGTAGGTCTCGGCTTGAATTACGCAGCTTACGAAGCAGAGAACTATCGCGCGGGCATTAACGCGATTCCGCGCGGACAGATGGAAGCCGCGCTGTCGTTAGGCATGACGCGCTGGCAAGCCTTACAGCACGTCGTCGTACCGCAAGCTGTGCGGTTGGTGATTCCGCCGGTGACGAATGATTTCATCGCGCTGTTCAAAGACTCTTCGATTGTGTCGGTGATTACGATGGTTGAGTTGACCAAAGTTTATGGGCAACTGGCTTCGACCTATTACGATTACATTGGCGTAGGTCTCATCACCGCCGCGATTTATTTTCTGATGGGCTTGCCGTTCGTGCGGCTGGCGCGTTGGGCCGAAGCGAAACTGGCGACGGATAAACGCGTCGCCGCTTCGCTTTGAATCGCTTACTTCACGCCGAACAGTTCAATCTCAAAAATCAGCGTCGAGTTCGGCGGAAGCGTTCCCATCGGATTAGCACCGTAACCCAAGGCAGGCGGAATGATGAGTTTGCGTTTACCGCCGACGCGCATCGGTTCGAGTCCGCCACCTCCGCCGACGCCGATTTCCCAACCTTTGATGACTTTGTCTTTGCCCAGCACCATTTCCATCGCAGGTTTGCCTTCGGTGCTGTCAAACTTAATTCCGTCGGTCGTGCGGCCTACGTAATGCAGCCGAATCTTTTGGCCGAATAATGGGCGCGGGCCTTTGCCGAGGATAAGGTCTTGATATTCGAGGCCGTTCGCCAGCTTTTTCATTTCGGTGGGCGTCTCTTGCGGCGCAGGCGTAGGCGTAGCGGTCGCGGCTTCCATCGGGCGCGGTGTAGCGTTAGCAAGTGTCGCTTTAGGTTCAGGTTTTGATTCGCAACCGCTCAACAGCACGACGCTCAGTGACAACAACAACAACAAACAACGCGACGTAACTCTCAACATAATGAAATCCTTTTGGGTGAAATTTGCTTCTGAATTGGGTGGGCTTTAGCGCAAGCCAGCGGCGCGTATAATAGCGACGCGCTTTCGCAAGGGTCAAAAAATCCCAAACCATCAACTGCTGTAAATACAACTGTGAGGATGCCGCTGTGAGCAAGACTACGCAACCACCCATCGCCCCGCTCGTAATTGCCTTAACCTTTGATCAAGAAACTGTAACCGCTGCACTCATCAGCAACGCCAGTGCGCGTCCGCTGGCGACGACCAGCGTGGCGTTGAAACAGGTGACGACGCGCGGCGTCACGGCTGCCGTCGTCACGGCCTGCGCGCAACTGGTCGAACACGAAACGCGCCAGGGGGCCGCCATCAAAGCCGTCACTATCGCTGTTCCCGGCGGACACCTAGACCCGCGCAGCGGACGCATTACGTTGGACTGGCCCGGTTGGACGCGCGTCGCCCTCGTCACGCAAGTTGAACGCGCGCTCGGCGAAGCGGGCATTCCCGTGCTGTGTGCTGACGATGGCGAACACACGACGGCGAATCTGCCGGTATTGCTGAATACGACGCCGGTCGCGTTGGCGGCGGCGGAATGCTGGACAGGTGCGGCGCGCAGCAAAACGCATGTGGTTTACGTCGAAATCGGCGCGCAAATCTCGACCGGCATCATCGTTGGTGGACAACCTTTTTATGGCGCTGACGGTTGGGCAGGCGCGTCGGGCTGGCTGGCGGTGGGCAGCGAATTCAAACCCGAATACGACGGGCTGGGTTGCGTCAATGCCGAGAGCGGCGAGGCGGCGTTGGTGCGGCGCGCGTTAGAAGAATACGGCGGCGAAGCGAGTACGATGTTAGGTAGTTTGATTATGAATTCGCCCGAACAGCTTGCGCCTGAAATGATCGTTCGTGCGGCGCGCGGCGGGGAAGCGTTGGCGCTCAAAGTCGTCAGCGAACATTGCTGCTGGCTGGGGCGCGGACTTGCCAACGTGATCTCGCTGTTCAACCCCGAAGCCATCGTTATCGGTGGCGAACTAGGACGCGCACTCAATCCTTTTTTTGACGAAGTTCGCGCCGAAGCGCGGCGCTGGGCTTTCAAAGCAGCCGCTAATGATTGCCCGATTCTATTAGCGAAACTCGGTGACAACGCGGCGTTGATTGGTGCGGCGAAACTGGCTTGGTGGCAGATCGCAGTCTAAAAAATTCGCGTAATCACCAACGCCGTCGCAAAGTAACCCAGGGCTTCGATTACGCCTGCGCCGACGTTGCCATCGTGCGCGATTTCGTGGTCGAGGCGTCCGTTGTGCAAGCTGAATCCGCCACCGAGCAGCAGCATTTGCACGACGATTTGGCGCACCGGATAAAAGCTCACGACCAATAGCAGCATCGCGCCGAACGAGCGAAATGAACTCGCATAATCCGCGAACGTACCCGAGGCAGCGTGCCCGACCATCATGCCGATGCCGACGACCAGCCCCGCGTAAGCACAGGCCGCCGCGAGGTTGCCTTGGTTGATGAGGTCAGCGTCGTTATAAGAGGTGAGCATCCGAAAGACGTGCGTCAACGCGATCAACGCCGCCGTGCCCGCCAGCCAAAAGACGGCGGTGGGCGCGAGCGAGCCGCCGTCGCCGGTCAGTGCGCCGCTGACGATTTCGCTGGCGGCAAAATATACGCCCGCCGCGATCAAGCCCGCTGCGACGTTGCCCGCGCGAATCTGGGCGCGCAAATCCGTCCCCGTGGCTTTGCTGTATTGCTCGAACGCCAGCGCCGTCAAACTCAGCGCCACGATGCCGCCGATGCCGTAAGCCGCCGTCGCCAGCGCGTCTTGCCAAAACGAACGCGAAGGCGCGCTCAAGATCGGAATCGTGATTTGCACAACGCCGAGCAGAAATCCGCCCAAAGCCAGCGCCGCCGCCACGTTGTCACGCTGAATGAGCGCGTCGGTCATTGATTCACCCAGAATCACGCGATAGACCACACGGGCGACGATTAACAATACGATGACGGCTAAGACGACGAAGCCTATGGTTGCAGCACTCATACAAAATTCTCCCTTACGATTTTTTTGACGACGAAAAGACCGCGCCCGACCACAGCGCAAGGCCTGCCAGATTATCGGTTCGCGCAGATACCAAACCGAAAAGAAATAAAATACAAGCGAACTGAGAGTCTTTGAACGAAAGGGCAACTATTATGGAAACCCTTTCGATGGATTCGACTGTCAGCAAGACGAATGATAGTGTCGGAGCCAACACGGTAAAGCCCATTGATCCCAGTGAAATGTGGCGGCGGTTCAGTATTGGTAAACCACGAAGAAAAGGTAAAACATGCAACGACTCTTTAGTCAGGTATTGTGGATGACATTGTCTGCGGCAGCCACAGCGGCAAGTGCCGTGCTGGTTTCGCCGGTGCAAGCGGCGACCATTGTTTATGTCGGGAATGCGGAAAGCAGCGACATTCACGTGTTGCAACTCAATCGGCAGACGGGCGAGTTGACGTTGATCGAAACGGTTGCGATCCCCGGCGTCGTCAAAGCCGGAGGCTCGACGCCGATGGCGGTCAGCCCTGATCGTCGGTTGTTGTTTGTCGCCACGCGCGGCGAACCGCAAGCGGTGGCTACGTTTGCGATTGATAAGCAAAGTGGCAAGTTAAAATATGTCGGCAGTGGTCCGCTGGTTGATAGCATGCCTTACATCGCCACTGACCGAACGGGGCGGTTTCTTTTCGCTGCTTCTTATCCCGGCCACAAACTCACGGTCAGCCCTATCGCAGCGAATGGTGTGATTCAACCGACGCAACAGGTTTTAGAAAATCATACGAACGCGCACTCCATGTTTGCGGATGCGAAAAACCGTTACGTGTTGGCGATGACGCTGGGCAACGATCTGGTCAACGTATTCAAGTTCGACGCGAAGACGGGCAAACTGGAACCAAACGCTCCGCCGTCAGTTGCGGTTAAAGTCAAAACCGGCCCGCGCCATTTCGTCTTTCATCCCAACGGCAAGCTGGTTTACGTGTTGGGCGAACTTGATGCGACGGTTCACCTATTCGATTACGATGCGGCGAAAGGGCAACTCAAAGAGAAACAATCAATCAGTGCTTTGACGCAAAGCGTGACCGGGCGAATTGCCGCTGCCGATTTGCACATTACACCTGACGGCAAGTTTGTCTACGCTTCAGAGCGCACGACGAATACGCTGACGGGGTTCAAGGTGAACGCGGCAGATGGCACGTTGACGCTGATCGAAAGCATTCCGACTGAAGCGAATCCGCGCGGTTTCAGCATTGATTCATCGGGACGTTATCTGTTGATGGTGGGGATGCGTTCGCATCGGATGACGAGTTACCAGATTGATGCAGGCAGCGGAAAGCTCACGAAGCTAAAGGAATACGCCATGGGCAAGATTCCCAACTGGGTTGAGATCGTAGACCTTCCGGCAAAATGAAAATTATGACCACGCCTTCTCAAAATGAATTGCGCGATGAGACGCGACGCCATTTCTTCGGACAATGCGCCGTCGGCTTAGGTGCGATTGCGCTCAACAGTTTGCTGGCGGGCGAGGCGCAAGCACAACGTCCGCAAATTGATCCGGCTAATCCGATGGCGCCGCGCAAGTCGCCGCTCCCTGCCAAAGCCAAGCGGGTGATTTACCTGTTTATGGCGGGCGCGCCTTCGCAATTGGAATTGTTTTCTGACAAGCCGAAGCTGCGCGAGTTGACCGGACAACCGCCACCGCCGAGTTTGATGAAAGGCAAACGTTTCGCTTTTTTGAAAGGCAACGAAACGCTGCTGGGTACGAAACGCAAGTTTGCGCAGTACGGCCAAAGCGGCATGACGTTGAGCGAACTCATTCCGCATCATCGCAAAATCGTAGACGAAGTGACGTGGCTGCGGGGAATGTCTACGGATGTTTTCAATCACGGCCCGGCGAAGCTGTTTATGAATACGGGCTTTCAGATTCCTGGTCGCCCGGCGTTCGGCGCGTGGGTGACTTACGGACTCGGCAGCGAATCAAAAGACCTGCCCGGCTTTGTCGTATTGCAAAGCGGACGGCGCGGGCCGCGCGGTGGCGCGGTGTTGTGGAGCAGCGGCTTTCTGCCGACTTCGTTTCAGGGCGTACCGTTTCGCGGGCAAGGCGATGCGATTCTGAATTTGCAAAGTCCGGCAGGACTGGGGCGCGAACAGGAACATGACTTTTACGACACAGTCGGCACGTTGAATAAAGCGCGGCTCGCGCAAACCGGCGACCCTGAAATCATGACGCGGGTGAACGCTTACGAAATGGCGTTTCGCATGCAAACCAGCGCGCCTGAGTTGATGGATTTGAGCAAGGAATCGCAAGCCACGCTTGATCTTTATGGCGTGAAGCCGGGCGAGTCGGGTTTTGCGGCCAATGCCTTGCTGGCGCGGCGCATGATCGAACGCGGTGTGCGGTTCGTTCAGCTTTATCACACCGACTGGGATCATCACGGCGAACGCGGCAACAACCTTGATGGTGACATCGAAAATCGTGCGCGTGAAGTAGACCAAGCCAGCGCCGCGCTCGTCCTCGACCTGAAACAACGCGGCTTGCTCGAAGACACCATCGTCATTTGGGGCGGCGAATTCGGTCGCACGCCGATGGGCGAAGTGCGCGAGACGACCGGGCGCGATCATCACATCGAGGGTTTCACGCTGTGGGTCGCGGGGGGCGGGTTCAAACCGGGCCACATTCACGGCGCAACGGATGAACTCGGCTTCGGCGTGACCGAAGGCGGCATGCACGTACACGATTTGCACGCGACGCTGCTCAATCAATTGGGCTTTGAACACGAACGGCTGACCTATCGCTTTCAAGGCCGAGACTTCCGCCTGACTGATGTGCATGGGTATGTGCAAAAAGAAATCTTGAGTTAAGCGTTTAGCTTGGCGGCGGGCATCAACGAAATCCCGCCCTATCAAATGGCGACACGACCAAGACCGACTGCGTCCGGGTTGGGCGCTGACGATTCCGAATTATCGTTGGGCTGATCCGCACGACGCGCGACAACCTGACATCAACTTTTGAATCATTACCAAACCATCTTCGTAAAAACATCTTCCGGGGCGATCATGCGAAACAAACTTTTCTTTTGCGCTTTCTGGTTGGCAGCTTTTTTGTCCAGCAATAGCAATGCTCAACAACCCATCGGCATTTTTGAACACCATCAAGACGTAGGCGCAGTCGCCGCGCCGGGTTCGGTGGCCTATGACGCAAACAACCTGAGTTACACCATCAAAGCGTCGGGCACGAATATGTGGGCGACGAAGGATGAATTTCACTACGCGTGGAAAAAGATGAAGGGCAATTTCATCCTGCGCGCGCGCACTGAATTCATCGGCAAAGGCGTTGATCCGCACCGCAAAATCGGCTGGATCATTCGGCCTGATCTAGATACGAGCGGGCCGCACGTCAACGCCAGCTTGCACGGCGACGGACTGACCTCGTTGCAGTTTCGTCGTAAGACAGGCGCGATTACAGAACAAGTGGCGTTCACCGAAAAGAGCTTTGACGTAGTTCAACTCGAACGGCGCGGCGGCAAATACATCATGTCGGTCGCCAAGTTCGGCGAGACCTTTATCAGTAAAGAGATCACCGACGTAACGTTGCCCGATGAAGTTTATGTCGGCTTGTATGTCTGCTCGCACAACAACACCGTCAGCGAAACTGCCGTGTTCCGCGATGTCGAAATCATCGTGCCCGCGCGCGAAGGCTTTGTGCCTTACCGCGAATACATCGGCAGCAACCTCGAAGTGATGGACTTGGCGACGATGACGCGCAAGGTTTTGTATCGCGTCAAAGATTCGTTGCAAGCGCCAAACTGGACGACCGACGGAAAATACCTGCTCTATAACCACAACGGATTGCTTTATCGGTTTGATCTCAAAACGAATACGCCGACGTTGTTTGATACGGGCGAAGTCAAACGCAACAACAACGACCACGTTTATTCTTTCGACGGCAAGATGCTTGGCATCAGCTCATCAAGCGCGGAAGACGGCAACGTCTCGATGGTTTATGCGCTGCCCGCAAAAGGTGGCAAGCCGACTAAAGTCACGCGCACAGGCCCGTCTTATCTGCACGGCTGGTCGCCCGATAAAAAATGGCTGGTGTTCACCGGTCGCCGCGACAACGAACTGGATGTTTACAAAATCCCTGCGGCGGGCGGAGCAGAAATTCGCCTGACCACTGCCACCGGCGTTGACGACGGACCGGAATTCACGCCCGATGGCAAATGGATTTACTTCAATTCGTTTCGCACCGGCCTGATGCAAATTTGGCGGATGCGCCCCGATGGCAGCGAGCAAACCCAAATCACGAACGACGAATTCAATAACTGGTTCCCACACATTTCGCCTGACGGCAAATGGATTGTCATCATCTCTTTCCCGAAAGACATCGCGCCGGGCGATCATCCGTTTTATAAGCACGTCTATTTGCGCCTGATGCCTACGACGCCGCCGATCAATGCCAATGGGGGAAGCACGCCCAAAGTGATTGCGTATCTTTACGGCGGACAAGGTACGATCAACGTGCCTTCGTGGTCGCCGGACGGAAAGAAAATCGCTTTCGTCAGCAATACAGAAATCAAATAAATACTGGTCACTAACCATGCCCAAAATCAAAGGTTTACGCTGGGGGATGATCGGACTGATTATGCTCGGTTCGATCATCAACTATTTCACGCGCAGCTCGCTGTCGGTTGCCGCGCCTACGCCAAAAACCCAACTCGGCATTGATGAACAACATTGCTGGTGGATCGTCAGCACGTTTCAGGGCGCGATGATGTTGGTTTGATCACGAGGAACGAGAGTTTTGCGTTACGCCCCGTGAGAACCAATTTGACGGCGGCATCCACGAATCTCACACCAACTGACTCAACTCTTATGCGACTGCTTCTTCTTCTCCTTCTCCTTCTCCTGCTTCCGTTTTCAACGTTCGCACAATCACGCATCTCTACCTTTGCCGGAACCGGCCAAGCTGGTTTCACCGGCGATGGCGGCAAGGCTGCGCAAGCGCAACTCAAGGAGCCTTACGGCATTGTGCGTGGCCCTGATGGCGCGCTGTATATTTGCGACATGAATAATCACGTCATCCGCCGCGTCGCCCGCAATGGCGTCATCACGACCGTTGCCGGTACGGGTAAGAAGGGGTATTCAGGCGATGGTGACAAGGCGACGAACGCGCAACTCTACGAACCTTACGAAGTGCGTTTCGACAAAGCAGGTAATCTTTATTTCGTCGAGCGTCTTAATCACGTTGTCCGTCGCGTAGACCGCAAGACCCAAATCATTACTACTCTCGCGGGCAACGGGACAGCGGGTTTTGGCGGAGACGGCGGGGCGGCGAACCTGGCGCAAATGAATCAGCCACATTCGATTCAGTTCGACCGCGCGGGTGATTTATACGTCTGTGATATCCAGAATCAGCGCATCCGCAAAGTGGCGATGAAGACAGGCGTGATCACCACGTTTGCGGGAACGGGTGAGAAGAAAGCTACGCCGGATGGGGCAAAGATAATGGGCACGCCGCTCAACGGGCCGCGCACAATTGATTTCGATGCGAAGGGCGACATGTGGCTCGCACTGCGCGAAGGCAACGCTGTTTATCGGTTGGACATGAAAGCCGGAACCATTCATCACGTAGCGGGTACGGGCGCGAAAGGTTTCACGGGCAATGGGGGCGCGGCGAAACTGGCTACGTTATCGGGGCCGAAGGGCTTGAGCATTGCGCCGAACGGCAACGTTTATCTGGCCGATACCGAAAGCCATTCGATCAGGATGATTGACGTAAAGAAGGGTACGCTCGAATTGATTGCGGGTACGGGCGAACGCGGCGATGGAAAAGACGGCGATCCATTGCAATGCGCGATGGCGCGTCCGCACGGCGTATTCGTAGACAAAGACGGCTCGTTGTTTATTGGCGACAGCGAGACGCATCGGGTGCGGGTTATCAAAACTGCGCCGATGAAAAAGCCATAGCGATTTTATTGCCGTTGTTTCAGCAGCGCGATGATTTCATCAAGGCGGCGCTCAATGCCTGACAGGTTGGCGAGTTGCGCTTCTGCCGTGACCGGCGCGGGAAAGTGGTGTTGCGTTTGCTGTTTCAACGCATCGCGCACCGCCAGAATCCGGTTGCGGAATTCGTGCGCGTCAATGATGCCGGTGAGGTGCATATCGTGCGCCTGTCCCGCCGTATGCCCCGCCGTCTCGAATTTCAACGTACTCAAATGAAAGTAACGCAACAGCGGCCCCTCGATGAACGTCACGTCCTGGATGTTTTCGAGCGGGATGGTTTTTTCTACGGTCACGATGATGCCTTTGCGAAAGCGCAAGGTCTTGTCGCTCAACTCGCATTCCAGCCGGGCGAAATAATGCCGCGCCCACCATTGGCCTACGCCGCAAAACCAGATGACGGCGAGCGGCAATCCGATAATGGTGATAGCCATGGTGAATCCGATGGTGACGACCAGATAAGGGCGAATGAGCGGATTGAACTCCGCGCGCAAGGCGGGGACAACAGGATGATTCATACGGCGAGTTTACTGCCAGCAACGTGACGAAGGGAACCCCGCTGATGCTGTGAAGGGGTAAAAGGGCGGTGCTGAAGTGGCGAGCAACCTGACTTGGCCTGCGGCAACACCGTGTTACACTCAGTCGCAGTACGATCACGCGGACTTTTATTGTGAAAGGTAAACAAGTGTCACGCGAACTATTGGAATCTGAACTGCTATTCAAAGGCGTAATGTTTGATGTGCTGCGCGACCGTTTGCGCGAACCGCACGGCGCAGAAATCGTACGCGAAGTCGTCACGCATTCAGGCGGTGCGGGAGCTTTGCCGATCTTTGAAGACGGTCGCGTTGCGTTAGTCAGGCAATACCGCCATCCGGCCAAAATGGAATTGCTCGAAATTCCAGCAGGCAAACTCGAGCTGGGCGAATCGCCGGAAGAATGCGCGGCACGCGAGGTCGAACAGGAAATCGGCTGGCGTCCGGGGCAGATGCAATTGCTGGCAGATTTTTACAGCACACCGGGCTTTTGTGGCGAGCGGCTCTATGTTTATTTGGCGACGGAACTAACGCCGAGCCAGCAGGCGCTCGATCACGATGAATTCGTCGAGATCGTTTATCTGCCGCTGGCAGAAGCCATCGCCAGTGCTTTGCGCAACGAGTTCGCCGACAGCAAGACGATCATCGCGCTGTTGTTGGCGCAGCAAGTCTGGCAGCGCAAAAGCTAAACGGAATTAGCGATTGACGCGCGAATCAGGCCGCGTGTAGAGTGCGCCGCGTTGAACTCGCAGCGAACGCCATCCCACCCGCTGTAACAGGTGACGACGAAATCCAATTCAAACCGGAGAAGGTGTAATGCAAAGCTATTCCGAAATCGAACCACAAATCAGACAAGCTGATCAAAAGCGCTCCCCTTTTAGCTTGGGCACTGGGGTGTTGACGTGGTTTGTGAGTGTCGCGTTAATCGTAGGCATTCAAGTCGTATTGGGAGTGGGATATGTTTTTTGGGTAATGTGGAAATCAGGCGCAATGCCGACGGCTGAGAATATCATTAACAAAGAATTTGCTTTGTTGGCGATTGGCTCTACGTTTGTGGCGCACGGGCTGACTGTGCTGTTTTGCTGGTTGCTTATCACGAAACGGTTGCAACTGCCTTTCCTGAAAACGCAAGGCTGGAGCTGGCATCCGCAATTCAAGCTCCCGCACGCTATTTTGCTTGGCATAGGAATGATTCTTGTCGCCATTGTTTGCAGCAAGCTGTTGCCGCATCACGAAACTGACTTGGATAAAATGCTCAAGCTCGGTGCGAGCGTCAGGTGGTTGACGGTGATTTTGGCGGTATTTTCTGCGCCTTTTGTCGAAGAGTTCGTTTATCGCGGCATTCTTTATCCTGCGGTCGAAAGCCGTGCGGGCTGGCAGACGGGCGTAGCGGTAACTTCGCTGTTGTTTGCGGTGGTACATGTGCCGCAATACTGGCAAAGTCCGGCGGCGCTTACGATTATTATCTTGTTGAGCGTCGTGCTGACTGCTGTGCGCGCTTATACCGGTTCGATTTTACCTACGGTAACGACACACTTCATTTACAATGGCATTCAGTCAGTGATGCTGTTATTGGGATTGAGTGACGACGGTACGAAAGAAAAGGCTACGCAGGCGCTCATCTGGGGTGGCCAGTGGATCGGGCTTTGGTGATTGGTGAAAGGGAATTGCGCGTAGTGGTTTTCTAGTTAATTAACTATAGGAGAGGGAAACCATGGCTGATTTCTTCACAATGATGGAAAGGTTGCAGGGCTTGTTCGACAGCGAAGACGTTGAGGTGATTACCTACGACGGACGCAGCGTGCGCGGCAGAATTGATAACTTGCGCAGTACGCAACCTTTCAGTAAACCGGCGGTGAAAATTCTTAGTGACGACGGCGAAATCACAAAAGTGCTTTTCACTGACATCAAGGACATTATTAATCACCAGCACATGCGACCAGCATCAAGCCATTGACTGCGAGCCGAAATTCATAACGTAAAAAGGCGCGACGAAAAGTGAATCACTTCGTCGCGCCTTCTACGTTTCAAGAACTGGCAGGTCGCTTAAAGGTATATTTGACGTAGCGGCTGCTCGAAAGCAGTTCTTCGCCTTTATTGCTGCGATGCACGGCGTAACCGTCCACATAAACGCTGACCAATTCCCAACCATCCTGTCCAATAGCGTTGAGACCGGCGTCTACGTTTGCGTCAATGAAATCTTCTCCGGTAATGCGCGATCCGATTTTGCGGATCTCGCCCCAGTCTACAGTGCGATATTCCCACTTAGCCATTCGTAATCATCCTTCCTGAGTTGTTCGTTCACGATCCCGCCGGTGTTGTTTGGGCAACGATTCTGCGAGGGGGGATTCGTTATCACTCACAGTTCACCGACGTCCCAGCGCCTGTGACCTGATAACAGGTCAACTCCGACCGCCGAGTACGAGTTACACACCTTAACGACGCGGTTGTTTGATTCGCTTGAAACAAACGCGCAACGCCGCTCTTTCCTGCAATGTAAGAAAGACCAAAGAGTTTATGATTTTAGGGGGGGACAAAAAATTACTGCCAAAAGCTGACTCTGTTTTTAATACACACGCCCGTGCTTGCCTCAACCACAGGTGCTTCACGTCTGTGTTTAAGTTTGGCTATTCATTCTGTCAGCAATCAAGCAACGGGCTGAGTCACCCACGATGGCGTATCTGCTTCTCCCAAGCCATCGCTATAACGGGCACATATTCCTGCATCCTAAAAGAATATGCAAACCCAATGTTT
>JANNUY010000840.1:0-2929 GCA_031414155.1 Acidobacteriota bacterium | reverse complement strand
GACGGCGCGGCGGCGGCGTGGGGCAGTATTGGTATCCGCTGGATTAACGGTTGTCGGTTATCGGTTGTCAGTTGTCGGTTATCAGCAATGCCGCAAAAACTGATAACCGACAACTAGCAACCGACAAGTTCTTGGGTGATTTCATGACAGAAAACGACTACGACGTACTCATTATCGGCTCTGGCGCATCGGGCGGCATGGCGGCGTATGCGCTGACGCAAAAAGGCGTGAAGTGTTTATTGCTCGAAGCCGGACCGCTGGTTGACTTTCAACGGCAGCGCGGCCTGAAACCGGTTTACGAATTGCCTTATCGCGGCTTCGGCAAACCCGGCAGGCTGTCGCACGTCATGCAAGCCAACGAGTTCAACGCCAATCAATGGGTAGACGAACAGCAAGCGCCTTATACGCATGACCCAAAAGCCCCTTATAACTGGGTGCGCGTGCGGATGGTCGGCGGCAAGTCGCTGTTTTGGGCGCGCATGTCTTACCGCTTCAGCGATTACGAATTCAAAGCCAAAGATCACGATGGATACGGCGACAACTGGCCGATCAGTTACGCTGATCTCGCGCCGTTTTATGATCGCGTTGACCCGATCTTTCGCGTGTCGGGACGCAAAGAAGGCTTGCCGCAATTGCCCGACGGGCAGTTTATCGAAGACGCTTCGCCCGACGGTGAAGCGCTCAAGCGCATTGCCGCCGCGGGCAAATCGCGCGGCGCGACTGTCACGAAAATCCGCCGGTCGTTGGGCAACGGACAGTTTGCGAGTTCATACCATCTGTTGCTGCCTGCCGCGCAAGCAACGGGCAAACTAACCATCGTGCCGAACGCCATCGTCCGCGAAATCAGCGTTGACAAAGCCACTGGCAAAGCCACCGGCGTCCATTTCGTAGATCGTCAATCGGGACGCGAACTGCACGCCAAAGCAAAAGTCGTAGTCTTAGGCGCGGCGTGTTTAGAAAGCACGCGCATTCTGCTGAATTCCAAAATCGCCAACTCCAGCGGCGTGTTGGGCCATTATCTGCACGATCAGTTTTACATTCCCGGCGGAGTCATCGGCGTGATTCCTGAAGCCAAAGACGGCAAGGCTCCGCGCGGTTTGTTGGGCAGCGCCGGACTCATCCCGCGCTTCCGCAATCTGAAAACCAAAGAGAAAAATTTCTTGCGCGGTTATGCCTGCGATCTTTATCCGGGTTCGACGCCTGACGCGAAACTGTTTCCCGCGTGGGGCGAAGAGTTGCAAAAACAACTCGACAGCCATCGCGGCGCGGGCATCGGCACAACGATCATGGGCGAAGTGCTGCCGCGTTTTGAAAACCACGTGAAGCTCGACCCCAAAGTCGCCGACGCCTGGGGCATTCCGGTTTTGAACATTCAGTGCCGATACACTGACAACGAATTCAACATGGCGAAAGACGCGGTTGAAACCATCGGCGCGATGTTCAAAGAAGCGGGCTTCGAGGTTTTGCACGGCAACGACAAGATGTTTCCGCCGGGTTACAGCATTCACGAAGTCGGCACCTGCCGCATGGGCGACAACCCCAAAACCAGCGTGCTGAATAAATGGAATCAAAGCCACGACGTGAAAAACCTTTTCGTGGTAGACGGCAGCAGCTTCGTCACAGGCGGCGTACAAAATCCGACGATGACGATTTTGGCGCTCTCGATGCGCGCGTCTGAATACCTAGCCGAACAGTTGCGCAAAGGTGATTTGTAAACCGGAGGCGGTAGATGCGGCGCGAATCGAAACTCTTCGCGGAGGCCTGAGGCGTAGCCCTCAAAGCCATGGCCTCTCAACCGTTGAGTTATCAGTGAGATGAACCAATGAAAAAAACTATCTTTACGCTCGTCTTATCCCTGCTCTTGGCCTCACCCGCGTTGGCCCAAACAAAACCCGAAGACGTTGGGTTCTCGACCGAACGCTTGCAGCGCATCAACGAATTGATTCAACGCAACATTGAGAGCAATCAGCTTTCTGGCGCGGTTACGCTGGTCGCACGCAAAGGCCGCGTCGTGCATTTTGAAGCGCAGGGCGTGATGAACCTGGAAGATAAAACGCCTATGCGCAAAGACGCGATCTTTCGCATGGCTTCTACGACTAAGCCGGTCGCCAGCGTAGCGATTATGATGCTGATGGAAGAGGGCAAACTCCGGTTGAATGACCCGATCTCGCGCTTTATCCCTGAATTCAGGAATCCGAAAGTTGCCGTACTGAAATCGGCTACGCCGCCGCCTGCTGTGCCGGGACAGCCGCCGCCCGCGCCTGACATTTACACAATTCCCGCCAATCGCATTATTACTGTGCGCGATTTGCTGACGCATACTTCGGGGTTGGGCAGCGGCGGAGCGTCGGCGGGCGAAATGGCGAAGGTCGCGCCAACGCGCACGCCAACAGACACGCTGGCTGATTACATTCCGCGTTTGGGCGCGTTGCCGCTGGATTTTCAACCCGGCACGCAATGGCGTTACAGCCCCGGCGCAGGCATAGACACGTTGGCGCGCATCGTCGAAATCGCTTCCGGCCTGACGTTCGATCAATTTCTGAAGCAGCGCATTTTCGATCCGCTCGGCATGAAAGACACGTTCTTTGCCTTGCCCGCAGATCGGCAACCACGCCTGATGACGCTCTATCGCCGCGTGAATAACCAACTCGAAAAAAATCCGAATCAGCCTTCGTTGCTCGACCAGAAATACTTTTCAGGCGCGGGCGGATTGGTCAGCACGGCAGAAGATTATTTTCACTTCGCGCAAATGTTGGTGAATGGCGGACAGCATAACGGCAAGCGTTTGCTGTCGCCGCGCACCGTCGAATTGATGTCGTCCAATCACGTCGGCGAAATGTTTCCAGGACAGTTAGGACGCCCGCCCGGCATGGGTTTCGGCTTCGCCGTCGAAGTGGTCGTGGACGCGATCAAAGCCGATTCGCGCCGC
>JANNUY010000839.1:0-1307 GCA_031414155.1 Acidobacteriota bacterium | reverse complement strand
TCCATCACCGTGTCTGCGCCCCACTTGGTTGACCAGCGCATCTTTTCGACTTCTTCCTCAATGCTCGAAGCCACGGCGCTGTTGCCGATGTTGGCGTTGATCTTGACCAGAAAGTTGCGGCCAATCGCCATCGGTTCGGCTTCGGGATGATTGATGTTGGCGGGGATGATCGCGCGTCCGCGTGCGACTTCGTCACGGACGAATTCCGGCGTGACGAATTGCGGCAGGCTTGCGCCAAACGATTCGCCTTTGTGTTGAAAGTTCAATTGGCTGCGGTCGCCGTTACTTAATGAGTTGAATGCGGCTTCGCGTCCCATGTTTTCGCGCAACGCCACGTATTCCATCTCCGGCGTGATGATGCCTTTGCGGGCGTAGTGCATTTGCGTGACGTTGCATCCGGCCTTGGCACGCAGCGGTTGGCGGCGCAAGCCGGGGAACTCTTCGAGCTTGCCTTTGGTTTTTTGCGAGGCGTATTCGGCCTCTTGCGCCGAACGATAACCATTGTCTTCGGGGCGCAGCGGACGGCCTTCATATTCTTCTACGTCGCCGCGCGAAATGATCCAGTGGCGGCGCAACGCGGGCAGTCCATCGCGTACGTCACCCTTGAACGCGGGGTCTCCCCACGGCCCGCTCACGTCATACACGCGGACGGGTTCGTTGACCTCCGTCGCGCCGTTGAACGACTTGGTGATGTTCTGCGTGATTTCGCGGAAGGGCACTACGACACCGGGCTGCGTGCCTTTGACGTAAATGCGTTGTGAATTCGGTAATTGCGTTTCTGATGTTTGATTCATTGTTTGTTCTTTCTTCCTCCGACGGTGCTAACCGTGTCAGGTTCTAAGGGTCTTCGCTAGGTAAAGCGAACTCTCAGCCACTTAAATAGCTCCCCTGAAAAGATTGTTTTAGGGTTCGAACGGCAAAATGCCTAGCTCAGTTTGGTAAGGTTCCCGAATGTTAATGGTCTTAAAACTTAAGGAAAGTTGTCCGTTTAAGAAATCGAAAACCTTTAAACACTCTTTGTCTGCTGTTGCAAAATAGTCAATTTCTTTCTCTATGTGAGCTTGTGCAAATAGGTTGGTATCGTTGGGAATAATCAGGCGAGTGCTTAGGTCTAGGGCGTTTTTATTAGCGTAGACAGCGTTAGCAAATTGACCAGCTTTTCCTCTTACACAGTATTCCGCCACGCTAATAGTAGAGCATTTAAGCCGGTTGTCTTTCTCAAGGAAATAGCGATAAAAATTGAGGGTGTTTGGGTGTAAAGGGTCATTCGGGTTCAGCAATCGAATGAAAAAGCTCGTGTCTAAAAG
>JANNUY010000838.1:0-3083 GCA_031414155.1 Acidobacteriota bacterium | reverse complement strand
GTTTCTTCAAACAGCGGCGGACGCGAAAACACGAAGGGGATGAGATCGTGTTGCTCGCCCAGCTTCATCAACCGCTCTGGGCTGGGGTAATCATCAAGCCGTAGCGACGATTCCATCACCTTACCTCCAATCACGAGCAACCAAGCGGCTCGTAGTGATTCAAACTGTCGCGCCAGCCAATCCTGATGGCGCATTTGCAACGCAAGCGTCATCGCCTTGCGGTCAGCAGCATTCATCGCCAAGTAATCCTGAAAGGTCATCGTAAAAGCAGGATCATTCACCGAACCATTCGACGCTGGTTGAGTCGTAGCGAAGGTGGCGAGTCTGGTCAGGCAATCATCCAGCGAAAGCTGCAACGTGCTGGCAATGGTTTGTAACTTCGCGGCTGTTTCTTCTCTAACTTGGATTTGTACAGTCATGGAATCCTCTCTTTCTGAGGTTGCGGTTTATGCGATTTGCCATTCGGCTCTTGCACGGCGCAATTTCAGCATCGCAGGCGTAGGGTTACGAGCTTGCTCTTCGCGCATCTGCCACCCGTGTTCCCGCCACGCAGCCAGATAAGCGTCTATCCGTTCACGATTGTTCAGGTGATAAAGAATCGTTGCGTAAATCTGCTCCGCGCTTAACGTAGGAAAACGCTCTGCCAGTTCTTTCGGCGTCAGTTCGTTATAAAGATGTTCGTACAGCACGTCTTCGATGCCGACGCGATGGCCTTTGAGCCGGATTTCAATGGGCGACAGAAAGTCGAAGTAATCTTCCAACAACATTGTGTTTACCTCCGCGCGGATTCTAACTGCATTGACCATTACACCAAACAAAACGGACGGCTTGTTTTCACGCAACCACATATTCCGTGTAAGGCCCGCCGCCGAGACCGCCTATTCCACGACGACCATCGTTTCGCCTGCGTTCACGGTTTGGCCTTCGGTGACTTTGAGTTCGACGACTTTTCCAGCTTTGGGAGTTTGCACTTCGTTTTGCATTTTCATGGCTTCGACAACCAGCAGGCTTTGGTTGGCCGTGACTTCATCACCGACGGCGCACATTATCCGCACGACTTTGCCGGGCATCGGCGCGACTAACACAGCTTTGCCGCCCGCTGCGGCACTGCCTGCATTTGCCTGACGATGTTTCTTGTCGCGTACGCTCACGGGAAAACGGCTACCGTTGACGACGACTTCAGTCTGCCCGTTGGGCTGGGTGTCGAGATAACAACGAAAGACGTGGTCGTTAAGAATGATGGTGTAAAAACCTGCTTCCGGCTGGCTCACGAAAGCCGAGTGCGTATGTTCGCCGAGTACAAGTTGGACGTTTGCGCCATCGCGCTTGAATTCAGCTTCGTGTGATTGTCCGGCAATGTCGAGAGTGAGTTTCATTGATTACCTCCAACCCGCTGCGCGCTTCCATTTGCTCACGCTTCCCGCAGTAGCTGAAACGCTTTGCTTGCTCTGTTCGCGTTCGGCGTAACTCAACGCGGCGACCATCATTGCAACAACCTCAGTTTCTGCGTCGGCTTTGGCCGCAGAATGCCGTTCGAGAAAGCGCGCAATAAAACCCGTATCAATATCGCCCGCCACGAACTCTGCGTCTTCCAGCACGGCGAGGAAAAACGGAATCGTCGTGCGAATGCCGCCGACGTGATATTCGCCGAGCGCGCGCTTCATACGCCCGATGGCTTCTGCCCGCGTAGCGCCCCACACCGCCAGTTTTGAAATCATCGGGTCGTAATAAATCGGTACGTCCCAGCCTTCATAAACGCCGCTGTCATCGCGTACGCCGGGGCCACTCGGCGTTCTCAGCCGCGTGATCTTGCCGGGCGAAGGCAGAAAGTTTTTGTCAGGGTCTTCGGCGTATACGCGGCACTCAATCGCCGAACCCGTCCAGCGCACGTCTTCCTGTTTGATCGTCAGCCGTTCGCCCGCCGCGATGCGAATCTGTTCGCGCACCAGGTCAATGCCCGTCGCCATCTCGGTCACAGGATGTTCGACCTGCAAGCGCGTATTCATTTCGAGAAAGTAAAAGTTTTTGTTTACGTCGCAAAGGAATTCGACCGTGCCTACGCTGTGATAATTGGCGGCACGCGCGATCTTCACGGCGGCTTCGCCCATGCGCGCGCGCAGGTCCGCGGCATTCCCCGTATGACTAAAAGACGCCGGACATTCTTCGATAACTTTTTGATGGCGGCGCTGAATCGAACACTCGCGTTCGCCGAGGTGAATCACGTTGCCGTATTTGTCGGCTACGATTTGAATCTCGATATGGCGGGGTTTTTCGATGAATTTCTCTACGTAAACCGACGGGTCGCCGAACGCCGATTGCGCTTCGGAACTCGCCATCTGAAAGGCGCTCGCCATTTCACTCGCCGCGCGTACGACGCGCATGCCTTTGCCTCCGCCACCCGCTGCGGCTTTAAGCATGACGGGATAACCGACTTCAGCGGCAACGCGCGCGGCTTCGGTTTCGCTTTTCAGCTTGTCAGTCGTGCCCGGCACAATCGGCGCACCGGCGCGAGTGGCGGCTTCGCGTGCATTGATCTTGTCTCCCATCAATTCAATCGTCGCGGGGTCAGGGCCGATGAAAGTTAGTCCAGCTTCAGCCACGGCGCGCGCGAACCATTCGCGTTCGGATAAAAATCCATAACCGGGATGAATCGCTTCAGCCCCAGATTTTTGCGCGGCCTCAATCACGCGCTCGCCTACGAGATAGCTTTCGGCAGAAGGCGCAGCGCCGATGAAATAGGCTTCGTCAGCCAGGCGCACGTGCAGCGCGTGGCGGTCAGCTTCGGAATAAACCGCGACCGGCGAGATGCCCATATCGCGGCACGCGCGTATCAATCGCACCGCGATTTCTCCACGATTGGCAATCAGAATTTTGCGAAACATAAACCAGTTGTCAGTTGTCGGTTGTCGGCATTTCTACCGGCAACTATTCGATTAACGCACTGCCCGGACTTTTAGGGTCAAAGCGCACATTCACGCGCGCACCGGGTTGATACTTTGAAGCGCGCGCTTGTTGTTCGGGTGTCAGCTTGTGCGAGGCTTCGTAAGCGACGTTCGCCAAATTGTATTGGTAAAAAATCGAAG
>JANNUY010000837.1:0-3156 GCA_031414155.1 Acidobacteriota bacterium | reverse complement strand
CGTTGAAAGTCATGGAAGCCTTTATGTTTCGGTTGCATCCGCAATGGATAAAGGCCAAAGAGATCGTCAAGGCGGGCGGCATCGGCGAGTTG
This sequence comes from Acidobacteriota bacterium, assembly GCA_031414155.1. Taxonomy (GTDB): domain Bacteria; phylum Acidobacteriota; class Blastocatellia; order RBC074; family RBC074; genus JACPYM01. Next base: position 3,064 of record JANNUY010000837.1, on the reverse strand, counting down.
CGCACCGTGCAATCGCTCTTTTCTTATTTCAACAACGACGCGGCGAACGTACGCAATCAAGCTGATATCGGAGGCGGGGGCTTGATGGATATTGGCTGTTACAACATTTCGCTGTCGCGCTTCCTGTTCGACGCCGAACCACGCCGCGTGATGGGCTTGGTCGAATACGATCCGCAATTTCACACCGATCGCATCGCTTCGGGCATGCTTGATTTCGGCACGGGCACGGCGACGTTCACCTGTTCGACACAGCTTGCGCCTTATCAGCGCGTACATATTTTCGGTACGACGGGACGCATCGAAATTGAGATTCCTTTCAACGCGCCACCCGACCAGCCCACGCGGCTGTGGCATCAGCACGACGGCCAAACCGAAGAGCTCAGCTTCGCGGTGTGCGATCAATACACAATTGAAACTGATGCCTTTTCGCAGGCGGTGATGAACGGTACGCCAGTGGCGACGCCGCTGACCGATGCCGTCGCCAACATGCGCGTCATTGAGGCTGTAGTCATCAGCGGCAAAACGAATGCGTGGGTTACGTTATGAAATGAAATGAAAAAGGTAGAGAAGAAGCCCTCACCCTTCCTCTCTACCTTTTTCATTTCGCGGTGAAATCGGCAGATGAACTTGCCGTTTATTTCACCGCGTCAACTGGAAGCTAGCGACGCGCGCCGTGAGGAACCCACGGCTCGCCCCATTTTTCTTCGTAACGGCGTCGGTTCGCTTCAAACAGCGTGCGGTATTGTTCTTCCGCCATCATCTTGAAAGACGCCTGGTCGTGATGATGGATGAAGACATCTTGCGCGCATTGCGTTTTCAGGCCTGCGTGCCGAATGCGATATGAATAATCGTCGTCTTCAAACATGCCGAAACATCAGATATTCGCCCGTCGGCTGTTGCAGTGCCTGATTATTCGCTTTGGCAAAACCCAGATTCTGTTCGTTCGCGGTTCAGCTCACAGTTGTGATAGGTCACGATGGAGGCTGGGGGGAAACAGGCTTGCGCCAACGGCATCAGCTCTTCGCCGCGCGCGTCTCATTTCTTTGACATGCCGTTCAATCAATGTTTGTATGCTGTCCGTCTCTTTGAAGCCATCACGCTTCTGCATCCTAAAGAAAGCATTGATCTCTCAAAGCGTATCCGCGCCCGTAGCTCAGTTGGATAGAGCGTCGGCCTTCGAAGCCGTAGGTCGCAAGTTCGAGCCTTGCCGGGCGCACTTATCCCGCTTTTCATTTGCGTTTACGGGAAGTGGACTAAGCCGGGTGTAGGGCGGATTAGTAATCCGCCCTACACACCGCAAATCCGTATACCGAAGTGAAAACCGGGCTAGTCACAAGGTTTGATTCCCCGGTTTCCAGAGCGTGGTGAATGGCAGCCGACGCATCGTGCTTTGGGGCTGCCAACACTTTTGTTATTGCCTTCTTCTTGACGGTTATGTTTTATTGCTCCTGCCCGTAAAAATGTCATCGTAATCCGCTTTCCAACCATCCCCCGCTTCTTTACGCCTTTATCCCAAAACCTTGCTATGGACTTTCTCCCGTTCGCCTTACCTGAGATTGGTGAAGAAGAAATTGCCGAAGTCGTAGACACCATGCGCTCTGGTTGGCTAACGACTGGCCCAAAGACGGCGCGATTTGAGGCGGATTTCGCTGCCTTTATCGGCGGCGACGTAACGGCGCTAGCCGTCAATTCGGCGACGGCGGGTTTGCATCTGGCGCTCGAAGCCTGTGGCATTGGCGCGGGCGACGAAGTCATCACGACGCCTTACACGTTTACGGCGACGGCGGAAGTCATTCGCTATCTGGGCGCGCATCCGGTTTTCGTAGACATTGATCCCGCCACGCTCAACCTCGACCCAACCAAAATCGAAGCCGCAATTACGCCGCGCACCAAAGCGATTATCCCCGTGCATTTCGGCGGACTGGCCTGTGCGATGGATGCAATCATCGCCCTCGCACGTCGCCACAACTTGCGCGTAATCGAAGACGCAGCGCACGCGCTGCCTACGACTTATCAAGGCAAGATGATCGGCGCGCTCGACACAGACGCGACGGTGTTTAGTTTTTATGTAACCAAGACGATTGCCACCGGCGAAGGCGGAATGATCGTTACGCGCAATGCCGAACTGGCAAAACGTTGCAAGGTGATGCGGTTGCACGGCATCAGCCGCGATGTGTTTGACCGTTACACGACGACTAAACCTTCGTGGCATTACGAAGTCATCGCGCCGGGTTTCAAATACAACATGCCCGACCTCGCGGCGGCCATCGGCTTGCATCAACTTAAAAAAGCCTGCCGCTTTCAGGTCAAGCGGCAAATGATGGCGGAACGATATGATGCGGCGTTTGAGGGCTTGCCGCTGCAACGGCCTCCGCGCCCTCAGACAAGTGACGTACATGCCTGGCATTTGTATGTCATCCGGCTGACCGACGCAGCGCCCCTGAGTCGTGATGCTTTTATTGAACAAATGGCGGCGCGCGGCATCGGTTGCAGCGTACATTTCATTCCGTTGCACCTGCATCCATATTGGCGCGATACGTATGGCTTGCGGCCTGAGCAATTTCCGGCTGCGCAAGCCGCGTATGAAAAAGCCGTCAGTTTGCCGTTGTATACGCGCATGACGGAAGCAGATCAGACGCGCGTCATTGAGGCTGCGCACGCCCTGTTGTCCAGTGTGAAACTGTCGAGTGCGAAAGCACAATCAGTCTCGTAACAAAACACTTCATTCATCACTTCAACGTCGCACGGGAAGCCGTGTTCGTGGCTTGTCGCTTTGCCCCCAGAAATTAAAGGCGATGGGCCTCAGCCCCTAACGACTTGATGCATTACATTAACCAGCAAATCAGCGAGTACCTTGTTAGACAAAGACGGACAAAAATTAATGTGCAGGCAACGTGATGCGATAAGAGTCGCTCTAAGGCCGCGTTGACATATTGACAACACTGGTCGGTTTCGTCGGCGTGCCCCGCTGATGCGCCCACCAATGTGAGCGATACGCTTTGGCGGTTGTTGAATCCTCTTGCTGCAACCTTCGAAACCTTGACTCCTTTCCTTTCACGCCATC
>JANNUY010000836.1:0-1894 GCA_031414155.1 Acidobacteriota bacterium | reverse complement strand
TTGTTGCTGGGACAGACGAATTTCTTTCAGGAATTCGAGGTGTGTTTCTTTCGCACCCAATCTCTTTTTGAGCTTAAACCAAAAGCGTAAACAAAACGGGTAGGGCCAGGTTAATAACCTGCCCTACCCGTTGGAGTGGTTATTGATTCGGAATCGCCGATTGAATCTCAACGCTGTTGCTCGACAGCGTCGTCGAAAGCGCGCGCTGCAACTCAGCCACAGCCTTGGTGTAATCGGTCAACGCGCGTAACTCACGCCCGCGCGCGGCTGACAAGGCGTTCTGCCGATCCAGCACAAGAAAGTTAGTAGATTGTCCCGCATCGAATTTGCGCTGTTCGCTGGCGTATTGCAATTCAGCGTTCGTGCGCGAATTCTTGGCGGCTTCGACGCGACGCTTGGTCGTCTCGACGCTTTGCAAGGCGTTGCGTACTTCGACTTCGATCTGTTGGGCGAAGCGTTGCCGTTGCGTGTCAATCTGGCGGCCTTCGGCGAGCGAACGCCCCAAGTTGGCGAGCGCCGTACGATTGCGCAAGGGCAGATTGATGTTCACGCCAAAGCGCCAGGTGCGAAAGTTGTTCTTGAATACATTGCCGAGGCTTTGCCCATAACCGCCGATCAACGCGCTGGGAATGGTTGAGCCTAAACCACTCGTGGGCAAAGGCGGCAAGCCCGCGAGTTTTGACAGTTCGTTAATGCGGCGCGTCGTGAGTTCAGACGAAGCCTGAAAAAAATTGATTTCGGTGCGCTCGCTGCCCGCGAGGCCGGTCGTGGCATAGGTCGTCACGAAATCAACTTGCGGCTTGGTTTGGTCTTTGAAGTATTCGGCGTCAATTTGGTTGAGTTCATTGCGCAACTTGAATTGCTGCATTTCCGGGCGGTTCGCATTTGCCAGCCTGACTGCGTCGGCCAGCGGCAACAAAGCCGTCGCATCGAGTTGCGGCGTTTCAACCGGCACGAGTTCTGATTCCCACAAGTCGGTGTTGCTCGGTTGCAGCATCAGATTTTTCAAGCCGTTTTCGGCGCGTTGAATCAGGTCGAGCGCGGCAGCGGCTTCGTCATTGCGGCGTTCGAGTTCGACGCGCGCGGCGATGATGTCAGACGGCGCGAGCGTGCCCGCTTCGACCAGGCGTTCGTTATGTTTGAGTTGCGTCGTGGCGAGTTCAACTGATTCGAGTTTGATCTCTTGATCGCGGCGCGCAAAAACCAAATCCCAATAGGCGCGTTGCACTTGCGCGATGATTTCGATGGCGCGCTGGCGAAACTGGCTATCGCTGATGTCCAAACGTTTTTTGGTCAGCTTGATGAAACGCCGCGATGCGTCAACCGTGCGACCGCGCAGCAGCGGTTGCGAATAGGTGAAGCTGAACCGCGTCGTATATTGCGGGTTCAGCGAGTTAAACGGGTTTTGCGTCGTATCGCGCAAGTTCTCAAACGAGCCTTGCACTACGCTGCCGTGTTTCATGATGCGCTGCGAAAGCGTCGCATTACCCGACAAGCCATCGGTCAGCAGTCCGCCATTCTGTCCGCCCGCCAGCGCATTGGCGACCGGCGTACGTTGCCGGTTATAAAACAAACCGGTCGTGAACGTCGGGTCATAAGCGCCCTGCGAGCCTTTGAAATCGAACTCATTCAATTGCACGTTGAACTTTTCGACTTCGAGATCGCGGTTGTTTTCCAGCGCGTAAGTCATCGCCTCGCGCATCGTCAGATTGACGCGCTTGCCCGGCGTCACGCCCACCCTGATTTCAGATTGCGGATTGCGGATTGCGGATTGCGGATTGTTCTGTGCCAGCGTGACGGCATAAGCCGATAGCATCACTAACAACAAGGCGCACAACTGACTTCCCACTTTTGCCTTTTGCCTTTTGCCTTTTGCCTTTTGATTTTTCATGAC
>JANNUY010000835.1:0-4000 GCA_031414155.1 Acidobacteriota bacterium | reverse complement strand
GGGCGCCCGCGCCCTCTTCCCTTGCCCCCGCGGGGGCGCGCACGCCCGCGTACCCAAGCTACTCAAATAAACATTTCTTCGTCTTGATAGGCGCGATCAACCGGCAGGCGACGACCGGCGAGCAGCACTTCGAGCGCACGGCTGACGCCCGCCATCACATATGAAAATTCGCGGGCGGGTTCGAGTACGCTGTTTTGCACCATCAGCGTCGCGCGTTCGAATTGATCGGTCGCGGTGGTGATCGTGTTTTGCACTTTATCCACTTGCGATTTGGCGCGTTCGACTTCGCGTTTGGCGATGGCGGTCGAATCGCCGAGCAAGCCGCGCACTTCGGCGGCTTCGTCTTTCGCCATTTCGGTGATGGCGGTGATGTGCTGAATGCCTTGCGTCAAATAACCCGTCGCCTGCTTGAGTTCGACCATCATGCCCTGCGCCATTTTCAGCACCGGCTCGGTATTGTTGAGCAAGTATTCGGCGCGCGTCTGCAATTGCGCGGTGCGTTCGACCACGGCGACAACACGCTTGGCGAGCAAATAGAATCCGATAAAGACGGCAACCTGCACGATCAAGAGAATCGTGACTCCGATGGCGGTGACGAGGGTTAGTGAGTTTTCCATGATTGGGTGGCTTGTGGCTGGTGGTTAGTGGCTAGTACTAACAACTAGCCACTAACCACTAACCACTTTCTTATGCGTTGTCATCAAAAGCGGCGAGTGCCTTGCCTTGATCGGCTTGCTTGGCGTCGCTGTAACCTTGCTTGCCGGCTTCGAGCGCGGCGGCGATTTGGGATTTCTGGCGATTGAGCAATTCCTTGCCGCGTTCGGTCAGTTCGTTGACTGAATCTTTGCTGCGCGCGGCGAGATCGCTGACCGATTCTTTGCTGCGTGCAGCGAGATCACTGGCGCGTTCGACGCCAGTTTGATAAAGCTCGCTAGCGCGTTCCGTACCCGTTTGATAAAGCTCGTTAGCGCGTTCGTTGAGTTCGCGCGAAGTGTCGCGGGCCTGATCGAGTCCGCGCTTGGTGGCGTCAGCGATTTCGGCGCGTAACTCGCTGCCGGGCTTGGGTGCGAACAGCAACGCCGTCACCGCGCCGATGCCTGCGCCGACTAAAAAGTAAACCAGCTTGTCTCCACCTTCATTCTCTTTGGACATTTTTTCTCCTTGTAGCCTCAATAGGTCTTGTTTCGAAAGCGCAGTCTCATAGGATGATTCTGCGCTGCTATGAATAAATTGCTTGCTGTGCAACAGCCTTAAAAACAAGCGACACTATAGCACAGCGGCGCTGCGGCACAGCAAGTATCTTCACCTATTTGACCCTAGTTAGCCCTGTGTTTATCGCATCGGGAACGGCTCCATCAGTTCGGTGCGCGTGCCGTCAGGGTCATAAAGGTTCAACTGCCAGCGACGATTGCGTCCGACTTGCGGCGCGCCGATTTTGCCATTGATGCTGAAAGCCTCGCCTGCGCGTTCGCGCAAGGTTTCAATCGCTTTTTGCATATCCGGCACGAGCAGGGCGATGTGGTGCATCGAACCGAGTTGCTGCCTGGTTGGTGTCGTCGCAGTCAGCATGTATTCAACGTAATCAGTCGCATCGGGTACGCGCATATTGATCCAACTCAAGGTCGTGTCGTCGCGTCCGCCACGCCAGATTTCGCTCAAGCCCAGCACGTCTTTATAAAACGCATCGGTGGCGGCTTGATTCATCACGCTGATGCCCGTGTGCAGGATGCGGTCAGAGATGCGCCGTGGCGAAAGGTATCGGCCTTTGACGCGCGTATGCAGCGAGCCTGCGCGATATTGCACGAACTCTACGCCGTGACCGTCGGGGTCGGGGATGGTGAAATTGATGTTGCCGTCGCGTCCCGTATTCACTTTGTCAGGCGCTTTGATGCCTTTGCTCAACAGATAAACGCGCAAGGCTTCGAGATCGTTTGTTTCAAACGCGATATGCCGCAAGCGATCATCACGGTCAGGCGGCAAGCCCGGGAAGATTTCGATGTATTGCCGCTCGTTCACTTTGAAATAGGTCAGCGCGAGCGTTCCGTCAGTATTGCGAATCTGAAACGGTTCGTCGTAGCCCAACATCTCACCGTAAAATTCACGGGCCTTGTTGAGGTCGCTGACTTGGAAGGCTACGTGCGCCAGACCCAATATCAGCGGACGTTTCGGCGCGTTGTCAGTCTGTTGAACTGGTTGCTGTGCTTGGAGAACCGCTACGCCGCAGAAGCAGGCGCACAGCGTAACGACGATGAGTTTGATTCGCATCTTTGCCTTGTTGAAATGAGATGGAAAAGCCTTTACCGACGCATCTTATAGCGAATTGACACTCTCGCAAACGCGACGCTAGAATGCCTTAGTTTTTAAGTAAAGCTTTCAAGCAAACATTCTAATGACAACCTAATGACAACCGCCGCATTTCAAGGAGAAGAAGTTATGACTCAATTTTATCCGCTCTTCGTTTTTGGCCCGACCGAAGCGGTCATCTTGCTGGTGATTGTCCTGGTCTTGTTTGGCGCGAACCGCATCCCGCAACTCATGAAAGGCATGGGCGAAGGCATTCGCAATTTCAAGCAAGGGATCAACGAAGACTCAAGCGACATCAAACCAGAAGCGCCCAAGAAATAATTGCGCTGACCATTTTCATCACTCGCAAATTTCCTCAAGCGGAATCGCATCGCAGCTTTTACATCAACTGACCGGATGCGATTCCGCTTTCTTCTTTATCACCACGTTACTGCCTCTGGCTGCCACCAGCGATGTCGCGCAAACGCCATAACTCCTATCAGCGCCCGCGTCAGCTTCCCAACACGGAACGTTCCTATCTGGCTTATCAATACGACGTACCCGCGCAAAACATTTCGCGCACAGAGATCATCCGGTTGTTGCGCGGCGGCGAAGACACTTATCTCGAACTCAAAGTCAGGTTCAGCAACCCCGAAAAGTTGACGGCTGAAATCATCGCACTAGCCAACACCGATGGCGGAGCCATGATTTTCGGCGTCAACGACCAACTGCGCATTGAGGGCGTAGACGACCCGGAAGAAGTCGAAGAAGAATTGCGCAACCTGTGCGCGACGCAAGTTCAGCCGCCCGTGTTTCCTTACATCAACAAAGTGGCATTCGACAGCGGACGCCGCATCGTCGTGCTGGAAGTAGACGCACACAACCGTCCGCACCGCACGCTGGATGATGCCTATTACCTGCGCGAAGGCGCGATCAAACGCGAAGCGACCCGTGAAGAGCTTTCGCACATTTACGGCGAAGCGCCACTGGCACACTTCGAGCAGGCTCCGGTTTTCAAGGCCCGCATCGAAAGCGAGATAGATGAATCGTTGTTTTGGAGCTACATGCGCGGCGTCAATCCGGGTTATTGGGGCGAGAATACCAAGGGCTTTCCTACTGACACGCTGTTGCACGACATGGGCTTGGCGGTGAAACGCAAAGACGAATTGATTCCGACCGTCGGCGGATTGTTATTGTTTGGATTAAATGAACGCGTCACGCAACTGTTGCCGCAAGCGAGCGTGCAACTGACACGTTACAGCGGCGCTGACCTGCACGCGCCGATTGTCGAGCGCGTCAGTCTCGCGGGCAATCTGTTGCGCCAGTTCGATGGCGCGCTGCATTTCGTGAGGCGTTACGCCGGCCTGTGGGACGCGCGACCGAGCCGCAAGGCACTGGGTGACGCGACCGGTCGCGCCAATTACGCGCGCGCCGCCGTGAGTGAAGCACTAGCCAATGCCTTGATTCATCGCGCTTGGCCGGTACGCGACCGCTTGACGCGCGTTCATGTTTTCGACGACGCCATCGAAATTCTCAATCCGGCGGCGATGCTTGAATTGCCAATGAGTTCGGTGCGTTACGGCATCACGCAAGCACCCAACCCGCGCGTGAAAGCGGTCTTCACCAACGCGCATTACGGCGCGCACCTCGCGCCCGGCGGCATTCCGATGATGTTCGCGCAATGCCTTGAACTCGCGCGCCGCGCGCCCGAAGGCCC
>JANNUY010000834.1:0-3523 GCA_031414155.1 Acidobacteriota bacterium | reverse complement strand
CTCGACTAACTAAAGCCGCAAATCAATTACGTTACATCAATCCAATTTAAGTATGCCTGATCTTTATTTTGCCAATTTCATCGAAATAAAGAATGGCTTGTTCTATGCCGCAGGACTTACTCAAAGAGACGTTCGCATCTTTAGTAAAAAACGTGGGGGCTTTGATTTTTCGTCCGATCTCAATGAGCAACTTACTGATGCGGGCATTTACCGGAACCCGCAAAATAAAAAAGAATTATTGCTACATCAAACGGCCAGACACATCGGCGCGAACATCTACCTTAGCTCTCAGAGCAGGGGGGTAAGTTTGATATGGGAAAACATGGGCAACTGGCTTCCCTTGGACACCCTGCCAAAACCAGCGGCGAACCATTATTACTTAATCAATTTCGATAACACCTGTCGCAAGGGAACAGATTGCGTAAAAATCTTTCGTGGCAAGAAATACTTTAGTGACCTACCGGCTTATTATCGGGATGTTGCGGAACCTGCTGAAGGAGTCATGGATTTGGCGACGAAGAAAGCCTTGATTCACCATTTAACTGATGCATTCCCATGCATTCCAATCTCCGGGCCGTAAAAACGTAAAGAGTTGTAAATTCATGTGCCCAAGGCTCGGCGAAGGCGGGTTTTGCTAAGGTATGCGGCAAACTCCGTCGTCCGCGTACAGATTTGCCGCACCGTGGATGTTTCTGGGTAAACCCTGCTGGTCAGCAAAAGCTGCTGGTTCGCATCACGCCGCCACTGAAAATGTCGCGCGTGGATCTTTGACAGAAGCCCTTCAACTTCGTGCGTCTCGCTGTTGAAGACGAGCGAGCCGGAATTGCCGGGAAAGGCGTCCAGGTTGGCTTCAAAGGTTTGGGCGGCAAAGTGCGGGTTGGTGCTTTCAGTGACGGTCGCGCCCGCCGCAATCTTGAGTCGTTCAGATAAACGTTCGCTCCGATGACTTCGGCACGTTGTGCATCAGCAACGCATTCGGGCGCGTAGCGGCGCTGATGCCCGGCGGAATCGCTTGCGGCGCGAACGGTTTGTCGCGAAGTACGTGCAGCGGCGTGGCTGGGCAAAAGAGCTTGTGGGTATAAAACACCCCATGATTCAGCTGAATGGTCGGCGTGACGCCGCTGGCATCCACTACCAGTTCCCGTTCGTGAAAACGCGGGAAGTCCAGCGTTCAGCGAAAGTCTTTTTGCTGTTCGGGCGCAGGAGCTTCGCGGTTCAGCCGGTCGCCGGTGGCGAATACGCTCAGGCCGGGCTGTTGCGGATTTTGTACATCGAGCCAGATGTCTTCGGTCAGCGGCTCGTGGTTTTCCCAGCGCTCCAACACCTTGTCAGTAGCGCGTTCCTGCAATTCAACCGACATGCGCAGATGATGGTCTCCAGCACGGTCATGTACACCTGCCTCAAACCATTGACCGTTTTTCTCAAACTCCATCAACATCAGCCCTGTGAAGGTAACTTCTACGTCAGCCGCTGGCGGTAAATTAGCGATAGTCGAAATGCTCATATACTTTCCCTTTCATGGAGTATCCGGTTTTTGAATATCAGGCAGGCTTGCTGGCCTACGCCGATGAAAATTGTAGGGCATTACTGAAAGCCATCGCTAGCGATTGCACAAGGGTATTGAGAAAGTCGGTACTCATTTACACGGCTGGCTGTTCGTAAAACTGCAACGGCGCAGGCGGTTGTAATACCCGCCACCAAAAACTCACGAGTCATTCAACTTTAATGCGCGGATCAAGCAGCCGATAAGCTAAATCAGTCAGCAGGTTCGCTACGATATAAGTCAGCGCGATCATCAAGATGCAGCCTTGCACCATCGGATAATCGCGGGCGTTGATGGCGTCTACGGTTAGGCGTCCGAGGCCGGGCCAACTGAAAATGGTTTCGGTGATGATGGCTCCGGCGAGCAACACGCCGAATTGCAAACCGAGTACGGTGACGACGGGGATCAATCCGTTTTTGAGTACGTGGCGATAGATCACGCGGTTTTCGCTCAAGCCCTTGGCGCGCGCGGTGCGCACGTAATCTTCACTCAACTCTTCGATCACGCTCGAACGCACCATGCGTGTGAGAATTGCCGCGAGCGCCAAGCCCATCGTGACGGCGGGCAGGATCAGATATTCAATACCGCCGCGACCTGACACGGGAAAGAGATCAAGTTTGAGTGCAAACAAATAAACCATCAGCGGCCCCAGCACGAAACCCGGCGTACTGATGCCGAGCAATGCGACGACTGAGGCTACGTTATCAATCCAAGTGCCTTGATGGCGTCCGGCGGTGACGCCGAGCGGGATGGCAATGAGGATGGCTACGAACAAACCCGCCAGCGTGAGCTCGAGCGTCGCCGGATAACGCGCGACGATTTTTTCTAACACCTTGTCATCAGGATTAGTGAGGCTAACGCCCAGGTCGCCGCGCACGACGCCGCGCCAATAATTCGCGTATTGCTGAGTCAAAGGCAGGTCGAGTCCGAGCTTGTGTTTGAGTTCGGCGACTTGCGCCTCAGTCGCGTTATCGCCCAACGCATTGCGTACCGGGTCGCCGGGTACGATGTGAATCAGCAAAAAGACGAGCGTCACCACGGCCCACACTACGGGAAGCACAAAAATCAGGCGTTTGGCGAATGCGAGAAGGAAGTTTTGCATCGGGGTTCGATGATAGGAGAAGGGGGAAGAAAGCAAAAGGCAAAAGGCAAAAGGCAAAAGGCAAAAGTCAAAAGTTAGCCGCGCTTTTCTTTTGAAGCGCGAGACTGCTAACGATTTCTTAACTTTTGCCTTTTGGTTTTTGACTTTTGATTTCTAAAACGCCGAGCCAGAGACGCTCTCAACAAAAAAAGAGGCAGGAGCTTGTTAGTTTTTTCAACTCACAAGTTCCTGCCTTTCTAGTTAGACCCACAATTCGCAGCGCTTCAGGCGTAAGTTAGATCACGCCTGCTTCTGCTTCTGACGGAAGGAGACCGAAAATCTTTGGGAAAATCCGAAGCATGCGCGGCATAGGTGGTTTCGCCGATCCACGTTGCCCAGGCATCGCGGTCAATCGCGTATTGACCCATCAGCCAAAAATCAGAGCCGCTCGGATCAAGGGATGCACCGCTGCACGCGCTCCAGACCTGACCGCCGGGAACCTTGCTCTGTTTGAGCAACGCACTGGATTGCAGCGTATTCAACCGGTCATTGCCGCGACGGCCCGTGAAACAAATCGCGGGGTTGTCGTGTGGTCCTACGCGATTAAAGACCAACATCATGCGATTGTGCCGATCCACCATTACTGCTGGACAGAAGTAATGGTGGTGGCGCTGACCGAAAATCCCCTGTTGCATCACCGAACCGGTGAGAGGATTCATTTGAAGCCAATGGATCGCTGCCACATTCGTGTCTCCCCCCCAATTTGCAGACACCGAATGCGCTGTCCACAGCGACCCATTTCTGAACACTACGTTGCCCAACCGCGTGTCGCCCGTTTCGACCTCGCGCCCCTCGCCCGTTTTCACATTAGGCGCGATTCGATAAGACAGCGTGGCCAC
>JANNUY010000833.1:0-4882 GCA_031414155.1 Acidobacteriota bacterium | reverse complement strand
CTGAGGTGGCGGTTTTTGCGAATCTCGATTTCGAGGCTATCGTTTTCACCTAAGCCTATATTCACTTTGCGTTCTTCAAAGTCTTCGGCCTTGCGTACGGAACGGACGAGGTAAATTTCTGCTTTGTCGGTGTCGCTGGTTGTTACGTCGAGCTTGCCATTAATGCCGTATACATAAACCACCACGTTGGGTTTCAACGTGAACTCTTTGCGAAGCTCCTGCTTGACGGCGAAGTCAATTTGATCGGCAACGACAGCCTCGGGCTTGGCGACAGCGTCGGTTGCTTTCGCTTCTTTGACGGCAGCAGCGTTGCCAGGCACAGCGCGCGTTTGCACGTAACGCGATAGGAGCGAAAGCCCTACGAGGGTGAGCGCCAGAACGAGCGCGAGAGTTTTCATCCGATTCATAAGTTTTGCCTTTCGAGAATGGGTTACGTCGTGACGCAACGCTTACGCCCGATGATGCGATGAGGTTCCACAAAAGCCAATAGACATGCCTCAATCAACGATTTTTACCAGACTCACCTTGCGCTCGCTGTCGAGATGCACCTGCAAGCCATAATGCTTTGAATCTTTCATCGGCCAGCCCAAATCAATCTGGTATTGCCACACGCTGCCCCAATCTTTTTCGGGCAAGCCGAGTTGTCGTTGCGCTTCTGCTGCGGATTGACCGACGAGGGTTTTGCCGCTGACCAGACTCTCACTCATTCTGCCGCGCGCCCGCGCATCGCTCTTGAGCCACGTCGCCGAATCGAACGAATGATTATTGCCGCAACCGATGAACAAGACGCTAAAAGCCAATACGAGAATGATTTTCTTCATGGGATGGTTGGTGAAAAACGCTTACGCCAAGCGGCAGAAAGTTGATTCTGCCGCTTGGCGTTTTGCGTGAATGTTTTATTTGAGGATGTAAAGCAGGATTAAATCCTGCTTTACATCCATCGTGTTTAGCGTGTGACTCGTTTGCCCAGCGGGAACGGCCCCGCGCCGCCCAATCCTAACAAGCTCGAAGGCGTCAATAACGCGCCGCCGCCTTCGGTGTTGAGCGAAAACACCATCCGATCACCCAGCGCGTAAGCATAAGCCAAGCCTGCTTTCGTGCCGAATAGCTTGCGTAACATTTCGGGCGCGTTGCCTTCGCCTTTGTTCGCGCCTAAACGTTCGGCTTGTTTCGCCAACGGCGATAGCACCGAATTGAGGTTTTGATAAAGCATCGCCGAGAAATTGGCTTGCTTGTCTTCGGGCAAGGCCGCCTTGAATTTCGACGATTGCAGAATCGTATAACCCGACTCGCGGTATTTGATCGCGTTCTCGACCAGCGCGCGGCTGGGCGCGGCAACCAAGTAACCGTAAGCATAAGCGTAATTCACTTCGGCCACGCCGCCGCCCGTGCTAGAAGTCGCTTTCAGGCGATAGAAAACCTTGCCGCCGACTTCAGCGCGTTCCCACAATAAGCCCGCGTGATTGTGTTGCGCGGCGATCTTGTTCATTTCAGTGACGGCGCGTTCGAGGCTGGCTTGCAATTTCGCGGCGTCGTTCACTTCGGCGACGACTTTCCAGGCAGGCGTAGGCAGCACCGGGCCGTCTAACGCAGCGGCGAACTCGCCGCCCAACGCTGCCGCAAAGTCTTCGCGCAAATTGAATCCGTGTTGCGCTTGCAGGTCTTGAAACTGCTGCCAATCCTGTGGGTCAGCCATCTTGAACGCATTCATCAAATCGTCGAACAAAGCGGTCGGGCTTTCGACGACAAACGCGGCGACGACATTGGCGTCGGGCGAGATGAATTGCAGCGCGCCCATCGGCCCCGGCGCGGCGAGCCACGAAGTCACGCCGTGTTGCTGGTTGGGTTCATAAGTCACCAGCGCACGGTTTTGCGCCTTGCCGTTCGACTCTTTCATCTCGGCGATGAAATGCTTCAGCCCCGTGACGCCCAAGCCGCGTAACATGGTCGCTTCGTTCTGATTCTCAACCCGCTTTTCTCCCGCGACATCCGCTAACGCTAAACCTCGTCCGATGAAACGTTCGAGATCAGCCGCGATTAGGAAGCCCGCGCCTTCGCGGTAAACATCAGCCAGCCGCGCGTGAAAGGCCGAAGCCGCAAAACGATTCGCGCCCCCTTGTTTCAAACGTGCTGCCAATTGTTGCAACGCCGCCGCATCGCTCGTGACCGCCACCAGATCGTTGTTTAACCAAACCAGCAAGTGATCGTGGTTTTCCTTGCTGTTGCTCAAAGGCAAGGTTGACGGGTCTTCGACAAATCGAATGCCGTCGGTTTTCTTTCCTTCTCCTGCCAGTGCGTTTAGTTCTTGTGTCAGTTGCGCACGCAAGCCATCGGCGTTGCGCACTTCCGCCAGCGCCAGCGGTTCGTTTTCGTTAAAGCCCACCGCGATTTCTTCGCCCAGATTTGCGCCCAACGCCGTGACGCGCTGAATGAAATCGCCCATCTTATTCTGACGATCTTTCTGTTCGGCTTCCCACCACGCGCGCAATTCGGGGTTGTGTTGAATGTTCTCCTGCAAGATTTGATTGGCCTGTTCGAGCGTCGTCGTCAGGTTCGGAATCGCCGCATACAGCACCGTGCCCTCAGGCATCAAATCCAACAAGCGTGTCGAATAACGATTGCCCGGCATGGCGACGCGGGCGTCAATGTCGCGTTTGGCGGTGTCGAGCAATTGCTGATAACGCTGTGAATCACGGCTCCAAGCGACTTCTTCGCGTACGCGCACTGGCGCGATGCTCTCGTGCGTCACGGCCTGTTCGCCCGAATGCAATAACGATTTCTTGCCGTCGTGATTAAATTCGACTTCGCCCTCGACCACCGAAACGCGCGCACCTTTCGTACCGCTGTTGACCGCAAAGATCGTCCCTTTGACCGCGACCATTGCGTCCGGCGTAGCGACAAACAGCTTGCGTCCGCCATTCTGTTTGGCGGCCTGCACGATGACCTGCCCGCGTTCGAGATTGATCGTCGTGCCGTCCAGCGTTTCGTTGATCGAAAACTCAGAACGCTCGCGCGTCTCAATACGCGAACCGTCACTGAGTTTGACAACCGCGCCCGCTTCTTTCGCCGTACGCAACCGCTCGCCCGCCTTGAGTTGCGTACCCGTCGCTAACGGTTCTGTCACGTTCGCCGTCACGCGAAAGACGCTGCCGTTTGAGGCTTCGACAATCGCACTCAACGTGCCGACCGAATGCATGAAGCGTTGCGCGAACGGCCACGCCGCGAGACCCACGACCAGCACTGCGGCAGCCGCCATCGCCCATCGCATTTGGGGCACTTGCAAGCTCGGCCAGAAACTGCGCGCCGGTTTCGCGGCAGGAACAACTTTGACCGCCTGATTGCCATTGCGCGCTTCTTTCAGCGCGCGACGGCACGGCAGGCATTCGCGCGTGTGGTCTTCCAGCAACATCGTGCGCGCCTGTGCCAATTGCCCGCCCAGATAAGCCGGAAGCAACGCCTGAAAATCGCTGCAACCGCGTATGCTTTCAGGCATAGCCACTGGCGCAGCCGCGCTCACGTCTTCCTGTGCGATGCGCGCCCAGGCGTTGTCAGCCGCCGCGTTGAGTTGCGTCGCGCCGGGTTCGGTGTGACGAATGGCTTGCGCCGTTTGATCGAATGTTTCGTTAAGATTGCGTTTCATAATTAAGCCCTCGAAGTAGCACAACCTTTCCAGGTTGTGCGTGTGTTCTCAGTTAACCCATTGCGGAATACCGGAGCGATGCAGCGTTGCGCGGTCATCTCAGTTCGTCCGATGCGAAAGTCCGGCGCAACCTGGAAAGGTTACGCTACGAAATTTGCCAAAGCCTTTTTGACGCGGGCGCGCGCCCGGTGGAGGAGGACGCCTACGACCATCGGCGACGTATTGAGCATCTCGGCGATCTGCTGATTGTCGTAGCCCTCATAGTATTTCAACGCGAACATCTGCGCCTGATTGTCATTGAGTTGCGCGACAGCTTCGCGCATCGCGCGTTGCAACTCGCGGTCGTGATGCGTTCGCGCGGGATCGTCCGTTGCGCTCACCATTGCCGCATCATCCAGCGGCACCACGGCGGCGCGTCCGCGCTGGCGCAACAAATCAAGCGAAGCGTTCACCGCCGCGCGATGCAAATAACTGGCTGGATGCGGTTCCAGATTCAATTCCGCGCCCTGTCGCGCCAATCGCAAGAACACGGTTTGCAGCACGTCCTCAGCGTCCGTAGCGCTGCCCGTCACGCGATAGGCCGCGCGGTATACGCGGTCGTAATGTTCGCGGAACAGGCTTTCCAGCGGCGTTTTCGGCGCTTTTGCATTCATTGTTGGAGCGCGTCCCGTTACGGCGCGCAAACTGGTTGCAGTGGCAATCACGTTTCCCTCCTCGTTCGTCAGTGAGCGACTTACACTGGCTTAAACGAGTCGGCGGAGAACCAGATTAACAGTGCGAATGAATTTTATGAAAAAAGAAAAGGCTGCTGGAATGACACCATCCAGCAGCCGTAGATATGAAAGGGACTCGACTTGAGGGCAGGCTTCAATAGCGCAGTATCAAGGCGTTACGCAGGTGACGTGCTTTCCAAGACGGTCTTTCTCTGCTTTTTGATTTACTTTGGTTTCAGTGAAGCCATTCTCGCAGTGACATTTGTTATCAGCGCCTAGCTTGGCATTTGCCGAACAAAAGTAGCATTTACCATCTTGTAGAGTATATTTCCCTTTGGTAGCAAGAATAGGCACTGGGCACCCGTTACCGTCCAATTTTGTCACCTTCCGCCGTTCCCTCTTCCCGTTAGGAAGTAGGACTATCACTTTTGGATTAAGACCGCCGGATGTTTTGGCGGCGAATGTTGTATCAGGCTCGCAACCACGATCACCACTCTCTCCAATCTTAACGCAGTGATAACCGTCAGGG
>JANNUY010000832.1:0-31835 GCA_031414155.1 Acidobacteriota bacterium | reverse complement strand
CAGCGGCAATTGGCGGGCAAAGAAACACAGGTCGAATGACAAGTTGTGTTGCGCCAGCGCGCGCAGGTGCGGAATGAAATGCGGGCTGTAAGAAACCTCATCCGGTACGACGTGCAGGATGCGGCGCAAGCCTTTGAGGTTGGGATGGCCTACGATTTGATCAAGGTAAGCCAGAAAGCCAGGCGCTTCGGGACGACATCCGGCGACGATGCCTGACAGCGTGTTGTCAGGTTGTTCAGACAAACGCAGCAATTGTTGCGTCTCTTGCAACTGGAACGGTGCGTCAACATCGCATTCGAGAAAGACGGTTTTTACGATGTCGTAACCTTGCGTAGCTTCGGCGTAATCAGGCCAGCGAAAGCTGCGATTGTATTTGTCACTGCGTGCCGTCCACGAATAAGGCAGTAAGTCTAAATCCCAGAGGTGTTGGTGCGTGTCTATGATTTGCATGTTGGTGATGGCTAAAACGAACAAGGCGGCTGGAGAACATCCAACCGCCTTGCCCTATGACCGCCTTGCCCTATGAATGAATTGAAACGTTTGTTAGCGACGATTCATTGCGTTATTGCGCGCGCGGGCTTTTTCAGCGAGCGCGGCAGCGTTGGGCAATTCCTGAATTGCGCGTTGCAATTGCAAATCCAAGTCTGCCGTTACTTGAGCCGAACGATCTGCGCCGTAAGCCGCGAGCAGCACGTCTGCGCGAATCGCTTTGCGCGCCCAGATTTTGCTCTCGTCTAACCGCGGTTGCGTCAGGCCATAACTCGGATAGTCTTTCGCCAACTCCAATAGGCGCGTTTGCCAAGCTTTGAGCAAATCGTCAGTAACCTGATATTCCGTGCCTTTGATTTTGGAATCAAAATCAATGCTGCCGAGTTTGAATTGCGCGAAGCCCGGCACTTGTCCGTTGACGAGTTCGCGCGTGAAAAGAAACGTGGCATCAGCAATGCCTCTCGTCGTGAGCGCAGCTTCGTCGGCATTACTGACCTTGATGTCAGGATCAATGCCGCCGCCGCCATACATTTCGCGCCCCGTATCGGTCAGTTTCATCTCGCCTTTTTTCACGTTCGGGTCGAAATTGCGTTTGCTGTAATAGTCAATCAGCGAACTGTTGGAATAGTCGCGCTGAATCAAGCGTCCGCTCGGCGTGTAATAGTGCGCAATGGTCAAGATCAGCGCGCCTGCGTTTTGCATCGGGAAGATGCGTTGCACCAGACCTTTGCCGAAACTCGTTTCGCCGATGATTAAACCGCGGTCGTGGTCTTGAATCGCGCCCGCTACGATTTCTGACGCCGACGCTGAACCGTTGTTGATCAACACCGCCAGCGGGAAGTTGTCAGACGCACCCATTTCAGCAAAGGCACTTTGATCGTTGTTGCGATTGCGTCCGCGCACCGAAACGATGGATTGCCCGCGTTGTAACAACTTATCGGCGACGCGAATGCCTTGATCGAGATAACCGCCGCCATTGCCGCGCAAGTCGAGAATGAATTGCGTAGCGCCTTTTTCGCGCAACATTGCAATGGCTTCGACCAGTTCCTGCGTCGTGGTGGATTGAAAGTTGCGCGTCAAACCGATGTAGCCAATCCCCGGCTTCACCATGTAAGAGCTAGGAATCGAAGGCAACGCAATCGCGTCGCGCGTAATTTGAAAGGTCTGGGGTTGTGCCATGCCGGGGCGTTGTATCGAGACGCTCAAGCGCGTGCCGCGTTCGCCCAACAACAAATCACGTACCTTGTCAGAAGTCCATTTCGAGGTGTCTTTGCCATCCACCGCGACGATCTGATCGCCATAACGAATCCCGGCGCGATAAGCCGGTGAGCCTTTGAAAGGTTCGATGGCATAGGTCTGGCCCAGCCGTGAAGAGATGAGCGAACCGATGCCGAAATATTGACTGTGTTGTTTGTCGTTAAACTCGCGGTAGCCTTTCGGATCCATGTAATCAGAGTGCGGATCAAGCTGATGCAGCATGCCTTGGATGGCCGACTTGGTGAGTTCTTCGTATTCTTTCGGCTCGACGTAATTGGCGCGGATGACTTCCATCGCCTTGCTGAAATCGTCGGTGATCTTCTTGTCGGTTGCCGGAGCCACCGCCGTGCCACCCTGTTGCGCGCGCGTCAACGTCGGCAGCCAAAGCGCACCCACTAAAACCAAACCTAAACCTAACGTCTTGATCCACAAGTTTTTCACTACGTTACTCCTTACGTCGAAGCCTGTTGTAAAAGACGGCCTGAACGGGACGTCGCAAGCGGGGTTAAAAAATGCCCAACGACTGGGCTACCGCATACTAGACAGCGCCTCGCATTTGTTCAAGCTAAACCTCATTCTTGACGAATTGTCGGCGCTCGTGAGACAGACATCGCTAAATTATGAACCACCCGCACGATGAAATAGACGCGCTGGCACGCTGCATTTGGGATTACATGCACTTGCATCACACGCTCGCGCCCAGCGACGTAATTCTCACACTCGGCAGCAACGATTTGCGCGTCGCCGAACACGCCGCCGCTTGTTACTTGCGTGGCCTCGCGCCACTGCTCGTTTTTTCGGGCAACGTGGGCGCACTCACGCGCGGCGTTTTCGCCCAACCCGAAGCCGAACTCTTTGCCGAAGCCGCCATCCGCCTGGGCGTGCCGCGCGCCGCCATACTTTGCGAACCCGAATCAACCAACACGGGCGATAACATTCGTTTCAGCCATCGTTTGTTGCAACAACACGGCCTCACGCCGCAACGCCTCATCCTCGTGCAAAAGCCGTATATGGAACGCCGCACTTACGCGACCTTTATGCAACAGTGGCCTGCCGCCGTGAAACCTGAGGTATTCGTAACTTCGCCACCGCTCACATTTGAAACTTATGCCGACGGACTGATGCCGCGCGAACAGTTCATCAACGTCATGGTCGGCGACCTGCAACGCATCCGTGAATATCCCAAGCTGGGCTTTCAAATCAAACAGGAAATTCCAGCGGAGGTTTGGCAGGCCTATGAAAGGCTGGTGGCACTGGGGTTCGATAAACGACTGATCGAACCATTCAGCTAAGCGTCCGGTCAGGTAAGCGTCCGACAAATTTCTTGACAGGTTTTATACAAGGGCACAATACTGCCGCGCGTAATCACTTACCCAAACTCCCAAGCGCGGTTCCATCCGTTCTCTCTTATTCAAGGCTTAACGGCCTTATACACGTCTTAGCAACGCCGGTTCGCTGGCGCTGTAACCCCATAACCCCACAACCTTTGGAGGAAAGCAAAATGCCAAACCGAAGTAGCTCTGTAATTTTCACGATCCTCATGACGTTATGCTGCACGCTGTGCGTCACCGTCGCAGCCCAACCGCCTGACCTTGACAGTCTCGCTCAGGCGCAAGCGGCAAAAGTGCAACCACTTGCCACCGCCAGCCGCAGTGGCAATGAAATCAATTGGAAAACCAAGGTAGAATTCGAAAGCCTGGTGTTAACCGTCTCGTTGCCCAACGGCGAAGTGTTTAGGCAAGAATTCGCCTCCGGTCAATCACCGCAGTTCAAACTCTCAGACGCCAAGGGTCTCGCGCTGCCCGATGGTTCTTACCACTATGAATTGCGCCTGACGCCCAAAATTCCTGACGAAGTGAAAACTGCACTCAAGCAGGCGCGAGAGAACGGCAACGACGCCGACCTGGAGCGCGAATTCAAAAAAAATGGTCGCTTGCCCGGCGGTGAAATCGTCCAGACGGGCAGCTTCTTGATCGCAAAAGGGACGGTGCAAGTCGCCAAGCTGGAAGGTAGCGAAAAAGAGGCATCGTTCAGCAAAGTTAGTGATCGCGCAGTTGGCAATGCTTTCGACGCACAACTGCGCCAACCGGCGGGGTTTCGCTTTCTGCCCGCCGCCGCTAAATTCGACCAAGTCATCCCGGACGATTTGATCGTGCAAGGCTCGGCCTGCATCGGACTCGATTGCGTCAACGGTGAGTCTTTCGGCTTCGATACGATCCGGCTCAAAGAGAACAA
This sequence comes from Acidobacteriota bacterium, assembly GCA_031414155.1. GTDB lineage: Bacteria > Acidobacteriota > Blastocatellia > RBC074 > RBC074 > JACPYM01. The sequence continues at coordinate 27,854 of JANNUY010000832.1, read as the reverse complement.
CATCCGCATCAAATTTGAAGACACGTCAACTGGCGCAGGTTTTCCCAGCAACGACTGGCAACTCACCGCGAACGACAGCGCCTCGGGCGGCTCAAACAAATTTTCAATTGAAGACATTACGGGAGCCAAAGTCCCGTTCACCGTCACGGCGGGCGCGGCCACCAATTCAATCTTTGTTGACAGCACCGGACGTGTCGGACTCCGCACCTCCACGCCGGTGTTGGACTTGCACGTCAACACTTCCAATACGCCCGCGCATCGGTTGGAACAAAACAGTTCGGGCGGCTTCACCGCGCAAACCTGGGACATCGGCGGCAACGAAGCCAACTTCTTCGTCCGCGATGTCACGAGCGGCAGCCGCTTACCGTTCCGCATTCGCCCTGGTGCGCCTACCAGCAGCATTGATATTGCCGCTACGGGCTTTGTTGGCATCGGCACGGCGAGTCCGAGTGAACAGCTTCATCTACGCCAATCAAGTGCCACCGCCAATGTTTTATTCAGGCAGGAAAACGGTACGAGGGCCTGGAGCTTAGGAATCAATGGAGCGTCGGATTTTTGGCGGGTTACGGATAATACGGTGGGCATCGCACGCCTCGTCATTTCAAACACCGGCAACATCGGGCTGGGCAACGGCGTAACCAGTCCGACCAGCCCCATTCAACATTCCAACGGTGCCACGCTGAGCGCGGGCGGCGTGTGGACGAACGCTTCTAGCCGGGCGCTTAAGACCAACATTCGGAGCCTGAGTACCCGTGACGCTTTCAGCGCCTTGCGGCAGATGACGCCAGTGACGTTTGAATACAAAGCAGACCCGGCGGAACATCATGTGGGCTTCATTGCCGAGGAAGTGCCGAAACTGATTGCCACCAGTGATCGGAAAGGCTTGAGCGCGATGGATGTGGTGGCCGTGTTGACCAAAGTTGTTCAGGAACAGCAACAGGTCATCGCCGACTTGAAGGTCAAAGTAGATCGGCTGGAAATAACGCAAACCAAAAAAGTCCGACGCACGAAAAAACAGTAAGGTGGCTGGTCGCGCCTTTCCATGTGTTTCACATAATCACCGAATAAAAAAGAGCCTCTTGCGAGGCTCTTTTTTATTCGGCGTGAATATCAGTAGATTCAGTCACCACTCAGTGAAACTGAAAGTACTCGCGCCTCTTCAGTTGCAGCCGTAACTTGCGGTTCGCCAGATTCCTTTTTGAATTCATGCACTAGCTCCGGTTTAGCCACCTCCTTAAAAACAGCTACGAACGCGTCGTAGTCGAGTTCTTTCAACACGGGAGCCAGCTTACTGAACAAATATTCGGGATCATTTACGATGCGTGGAAAATACAAAAACGTATAGGGAATATCGTATTTCGAAAGGGTGTGAATTAATTTGTATAGCTGAAGCGTCAGCATTTCCGCCTGCCTGGCAGGGTCGTCGGTATGCCACAACCCACCGGGCGCGCTTTGCGGAGCGGGATGAATTTCTGTGTTTCTCATCTCAGTCACTCGAATGCGGCTGGCGGCGGCGGAAAATAACTCCCTCACTGGAATAAATGCGTGATCAATAACACAGCTTCCCGTTTCAAGTACTTCGTGTAAATAATCGGCTAACCAGGGGCTTTTGATTATGCAAGGGGCATCAGGAGACCTGAGATCAAATTCCATCCCTGCTTGGCTGTCCGGGTCTACGTCACTGTGAGTATCCTTAAAACCCGTATCCAAACCCAAAGAAGTCAGCAACTGAATTAAGAAGGTCGTCCCTGCACGCCCCGTCCCACTGATAATAATGTGATGCTTTGTCGTAGGTAGAGAGAGAACTTTCGCAGGAGGAAAAGCCGGGAGAGAGGCAGGCTCAGAAGCAGTGGCTGATGATCCAAATAACCGACGAACAGCACCTGTAATAACTACTCTAATTCGATACGGGACAAAAAAATATATTGCGCAAAAGCGATTTCTGATTTTCCAGCCTAACGACGAAGTAATTTTTTCAATTTCCTGGTCACGCGCTGACGTTAGCTGGCTTAACGCTATGACCTGTTGACTTTTCTCTGCTACCTGAGCTTGCAGCGTTCGATGCGCCTCTTTTTCCACTGCAATTTGAGCTAACAAGGCTTGCTTAGCTTGCTCTTGCTGCGCAATGGCCGTCTCTTTTTCCGCCGTCGTTTGCGCCAGCAATGCCTGCGTAGCCTGCTTATGCACTGCGACTTCGCCTAATAGATATTTTACGGCTTCATCTCTTTGCCGATAATGATCCTGCAAGGTGATGCGGTTCCCCAGGCGATGAAAGAAGGCGCGAATAACACCGGTCTCTTCGCTGGAAGCGTCAAGTAAAGCCTGAAAATCTTTTGGATAGTTACCACCAACCCCTAACACGCCCAGGCCGTGGCCGTGAATAAATTCAAAGTGCGGATAACGAAGTTTCACTTCCTCCCAGAATTTCCAGACGCCGAATTCACGCTCTCGAACATTGCTATCGTGGAATAAAATAACACCTTGCGAACTCATTTTCGGCAGCCAGGACTCGAAGTCGTGCCTTACCGCTTCATAAGTGTGATAGCCGTCAATGTGAAGGAGGTCAATCGTGCCCTCTGAGAAATAGGGTAGCGCTTCGTCGAAGGTGCTTTGGAGTAGACGGGAAAATCTACCATAAAGAGGATCGTGATAGGCTTGTAGCTCTGCCAGCACTTCCGGGCCATAGAATTCAGAATGAGCATCTCCCTGCCACGTATCTACGGCATAACACCTCGTATCAGTCCCCAGCGCCTTCACTGACTCACAAAAGGCGCAGTAAGAATCACCCGCGTGAGTCCCTAATTCCACCAGCAAATGAGGCTTCAGCAAACTCACCAAATACATCCCGAATGGAATGTGTTCAAACCAAGGCCCGATTACAGTTCGTCTCGGATTCGCCAGGCAAATCGGATGTGCGAGAAGGTTAAGCATCTAAAGTTATTTTCTGAAATTATTTATACGACGGATAGCACCGGCGAAGAATAAAACCAACGAAGGATGAACCGAAAGACGAAGCCAATCCGTTCAGCGCGCGCAATATACGCAGAGAAAGAAGCAAGCCGCAACTCATAGATATTGCCACCTTTGCCCCTTGAAGGCAGGCCCCTGGGAGTTCGCGGAAGCGGGAATGATTGAATTTTGCCAGCGCATGGATTCCAATCGCCAAAGGTATGGAACTCACGACGGTCTCGATCATCATTCTTAACTACAACGGGCAGGAACACGCAGAGCATTGTCTGACCTCTCTCGCCGGGATGGATTTCCCATCGTCACAAATGGAAATCATCGTGGTAGACAACGCCTCGACGGACGGCTCAGTCGAATTGATCGCGCGCCAATACCCGCACGTTCGCTTAATCAGGAGCGCAACCAATTTGGGTTTTTCGCAAGGCGCGAACCTCGGTGCCAGCGTCGCCACAGGAAAATACCTGGCCTTTCTCAACAACGACATGCGGGTCAGTCCGACTTGGCTGGGTGAATTGGTCAAGACCGCTCTCGCCGACGAGCAGCACGCCGTCGTAGGCTCCGCTATTTTGAACTGGGAGGGAGTCGCCCACGATTTCGTAGGCAGACCGGATGACGCCTTTTGCCTGGCCAATGCCCCACACCCCTTGCCGACGTATGCGATGCCGGATGGCGTGCGCGATTTCTTATTCGTTTCCGCCGGAGCCGCACTGGTGCGGGCGGATGCTTTCCGCGAATGCGGAGGTTTCGATCCTGACTATTTCATGTATCACGAAGATGTAGACCTTGGTTGGCGCTTGTGGCTGCGCGGTTATCGGTGCGCGCTGGCCCCGCAATCAATCACTTATCATCGAGGCGGTGCGAGTTCCGGCAAATTACCAGCGGCTTTCATACAGGGAATGGCGCAGAAACATGTGCTGTTTACGCTCTTCAAAAATCTCGAAGCTGATACCTTGAAAGAATTGTTGCCGCTGGTCTTTTACGTTTTGTTGGAGCGAGGCCGCTGGGCGGAACCACTACGGGTTTCGCTGGCTGAGGCCGTCGAGGGCTTTCTGGCTGCTCTCGAATCTTTGCTGGACAAGCGCGCTGAAATTCAACGCACTCGCGTCGTTAGCGATGATGCGTTGTTTTCCAAGCTCGGCCATCCTTTCGAATTCCTGCTCAGAAATGAACGTTATCGCACGATCCTGCGCCGCCTGCTGGCACGCTGTTCAAAGGTCGAGATTGATCTGAACGCCGACTCGGCTGTCGCGCTCAGAGGCGCGCTGGCCGAATGGCTGAACGCGGCTCATTTCACGCTCGAACATGATTGGATTTTAGAAATTAACGAACGAGAAAACGAGAGAGCAACGCTGTCGCGCCAATCCGACGAACTCAACGAGGCTTTCGCGCAAAGCACCGAGACCGCACGGGCGCTGTCTTCGCAAGTTGATGCGCTTTCCGGTCAACTGGCAGCCAAAGAAGAGCGGTTTCATGCATTGACCGCCGAACTCGCCGAGACAAAAAGCGCGCACAACACTCAGCTTGCCTTCAAAGAACAGCAGTTTCAGGCATTGACCGACGAACTCGCCGAGGTGAACCACGCGCACGCCACTCAGCTTACCTTCAAAGAACAGCAGCTTCAGGCATTGAGCGACGAACTCGCCCAGACAAACCGCGCGCACGCCACTCAGCTTGCCACCAAAGAACAGCAGCTTCAGACACTGGCTGCCGAACTAGCCGAGACGGGCAGCCAACTTTCCCGTCAACTCGTAACCAGCGTTGCGCAAACCGGGGCGCTGACCACCGAACTCGACCAGATCAAAAGCTCACGTGGATGGCGCTGGCTGGGTTTTTATTGGGACATAAGGCTTCGTTACCTGCTGCCTGCCTATCGCTGGTTAGGCTTTCCCGTGCGCGACAGGCCACCCTCTGATAAGCCGTAAGCCTGCCAGCGGAATGGCACACACCAACGCGCTTGTCTAACCGGAGGGGAATCATTACATTGCCGCGCGTTCAGGAAAGACGCACTTTCCTTCATCCCAACGACTATCACGCAAGGAGCATTCACCGATGGCTGCAACCAAAGATTTCAAGGGCAGGTTACTTATCAGCAATACCGACGGCAAAAATCTGGGCGAAGTGAAAGACATATTCCTGAGCCGCGACGCCACGCAAATCGTCGCCGCGTTTCTCGGTAAGACCGGCATCCTCAATCGCAAGGCACAGTTGATTGACTGGAAAAAAGTCGCGCTGTTCGGCGTGGACGCCTGGCTCATAGCGGGTTCGGACACGGTAAAGAATCAAGACGATTTCGACGGCGGCGAAGAGTTCATCAACGCTGGCGACTTGCGCGGACGCGAGATTCAAACCGATGGCCGCAGCAAGATCGCTACGGTAAGCGACGTGATTGTTGACACGACGGGCAAGGTGCTGGGTTTCGCGCTCGATAAGGTCTATGCCGAAGGGCCGCTGTCGAACAGCAAGCAAATCGCCCGCGCCGCCATCTTCGATTTGGGCAACAATGATAAGCCGATGATTACGGTGCTGGAACAGGCTGAAACGTTGAAGCTGCAATAAGCTCAATGAGTGAAAAGTGGGAAACAACACGACCGTTCTTCACTTTTCACTTAATTCGATCAGTTCAATCCATTCACCTGCCGCGCCGACCGTCACAGCGGCGCGGCGTCCCTCGTAAGGCCACTCGTCAATCACGCACGGCGCATGACGCCAGGGCAGCGCAACTTTATCCAATGAACGCAACGTGAAACTCACACTCGCAATGCCCGGTGGCAAGTCACCTGCTATTTGCGGTCGTTCGATAGCCGCTGTGGGATATTGATCTATCTCAATGCCAAAGCGTTTGGGCAGCCAAGTCACCGCCAACATTTGCGGCGTCTCAGGGTCCAGTCCGAAAGCCCTCGACAACACCGAAATGCGTCCGGCGGTAGCCTTTGAGACTTTCATCCCCAACTGGTCTGCATAAAAGGCACGTATCGTATCTATGTTTGCGCCGCCGACGATAATAATGAAAGTGCGATCAACGAACGTTTGGGCCTGGCCGAGTTTGCCGAGTTTGGAAGGCATTTTGCCCGACCCCATGCGCGTGAAATAAAGCACTTCGTTAGCAGGCCCTTTCACCTGCATTGCGCGGATATTCTCGCTGAAACTCAGATTGCGCGGCGGGCCGATGATCTCGAAAGGCGAAGCGGCTAAATGCTCGGCTAGGGCATCAGGGTCTTCGGCTAATAACTCGACGGCGTTCCAGCCATACGTCCGCAAAGGCACGTAACCAGTCACTGGCGGCGCTTCCACAAATCGCAAATAAACTGGCTCTCCACTCGCAGGCTGCAACAAACACTGCGTGCGGCCTATCGTGTTAGGCGCTTGCCAGAGTTGTGCTAACTCAGACGAGACTTTGCCACGCTGCACGATGCGATAGCCGAGCCATTGTTCGTAAGCGGCGGCGACGAAAACCACGTCTTCCACCGTCAGCGTAACCATAGAAATTGTCTGGAGCATACGCGGGTTATAACGTGCTGTCTCAAAGAAAGGCAAAACCCGCAGGCTGAAAAACGAAACAGACTATCGCGTATGGCTTTCGTTGATGCGCTTGCCCCCAAGACATCAACAAAATTTGCCACGCGCGATAGCCTGTCATAACAGACATTCGATTGGCGCTCACTGCCCCTTGCATCGAGCTTTTGCCCCTGTTTCCAATCGCCTGCCTGCCATTAGCAGCGGGGTAGCCGCTAATTTCCCTGGCGTTTCATCACGGGCCATCACGGGCCATCACGGAAACGCCCAAGAGCAATTTTTTAAGGTGGCGTGACAACCTGCCAGGCTGCCACGCCACGCCCTCACTTCACTAAGGGGTTTTATTTAGGACACGAAGCACAGCGCAACGCACTAGGAAACACTTCGTAAGGAGCCAGCAGGAAGCTGAAGCTCGGCGTGAGGACGATTTGGGGATCGTCCATCTTGTTGTAGTCGAATTTCGGCGACTGGAAGAAATCCTTGCCTTCGACCGCAAAGAACGTCAGGCGCTCTTTGACGGCGTGAATGCGAACAACCGCCATCTGTTTGCCGTTGTCACGATAGAAGGTGACGAGTTCTTCGTTGGCCGAAATGTCATGCACGGCCTTCCACGTACCCGCTTCGACCGGCGTCGGTTTCTGATAGGCCTTGTAACCTTGCATCACCCACGTCTTGTCTTTGTTGATTTGCAGGTTGACCGTGTAACCGCTCATGTCATAACCGTTGATGTCGTTGAAATGCGTAATGCCGCTCGACGACATCGTGTGTTGCACATGCCATTGGCCCACGAGGTAATCAGCATCGGAGTTCAATTCCAGCGCCTTGTTGTAAGACTCGACCGGGTCTTTCCAGCAAACCTTGGTATTCAAGTTGCAATGCAGCGTCGAATAGGGCTTGCCGTCGTCGCCGTAGCCGCTGAAGTAATGGCCCGCTTCCAACGCTTCACGCGCGGGGCGCGTGCGCACCAGTTCGCTGCCGTCAACACGACCATCCGAATCTTCGCCAGGCAGCGGGATCGTGTAATCCCAAAACGCCGCCAGATCAATCGCCCAGAACCAGCCGCCACCATCGTTGTAAGAGCGCGCAATGCCGACCGTCTTCCAAATCGGATTCGCCAGCACGTCGCCTTCGCGCATTGAGGTCTTGAGACGCTCGAAGAAATCTCCTGGCTCTTCGCCGCGGGTTTCTAGCGTGACCGTACCAAATTGCGTGGTGAACACGGTGTAACCCGCGTTACGGGCGCGCCCCGCTGCACCAACCCCCTCGCTGGTGTGCGTACCAACCTGACCGGTGCGCGCCATGTCTTTGGCGAACTCGTCCGCCGCTTTACACAGGTTCAGCGAAGGACGCAGCGGCCCCAGGCCTTTCGACGCACGATATTGATTGATCAGATAAAGCAGCGTGTCTTCGCGGCCATCCAGCGGAATCGCCGACGTGATGAGATTCGGGCTGTAATGCACCGGGTTCAAATAAGCCGGTTGGCCTTGCACTTCGCTCAAAGCCTGTTCCGTCGTTTTCGACAAGGTGTTCTTGCGCGCATAGATCGGCTCTTTGGTCGGGCCGTCGCCATCCGGCGTGGTCGCCGTGGCAACGTTGGTCGGCGGCGACAACAACGCGCCGTGTCCCTTCACCTGATAACGCAGCATGTAAGAGTAAGTACTCTTGGGATAAACCGTTTCATCCGTCCACGAATGCTGGTCGGCCCCAATCGAATACAGGTAAATAAATTCGCCGGGGTTTTCCGGGTCGGCGCGGAAGATACGCAGCGACGATACGCGCTGCAAGCGCGGAGATCCCCATTGCAACAGAATCTTGTTAGAAGCCGTCGCCTTGGCCGTCAGGGTTTTCACTGCGCTCTTGATATTCGGGTCTTGCGCCGTGTAACGCGGCACGTTCACCGTTTGCGGCACGCCGCCGTCCGTGTTCGGATCAAGCGTTTTGACGTAGGTCATGTTCGAAGGACGCGACGGCATCGTGATGCGGCGCCCGATAAACGTAACCTGATATGTATAAGTCGAATTCGGCTTCAACTCAGAATCGGTGAAGGTCATCGCGGTTGAAGGAACCGAAGTGATGTAAATCAAATTACCCGGTTGCGACTCGGGCGCACGATAAATGCGCACGTAATAATATTCGCGGTCCTGGTTAATTAACCGCCACGTCAAGGTAACTTGCGTAGCCGAAACCGCTTCACCCTCTAACTCCACTTTTTCGGGATACCAGCGTTTGCCGGTTCCCATTTGCCCATAGCCTTTCGCCGGGGCTAGAAATAAAAAGTTAGCCAACATCAAGCTCGTGACCACAATGGCGATCAGCCAATGCGTCAAGCTACCTGATGATTGCGCTGCTTGTGAACAGACTCTTCCCTGCCGGGGGCTGACATTATTTGGCACCATATCAAACTCCTCTTGTTTTCTTATCTTATTATGTTACTCGTTAGTTACTATTACGATTTGAAACGGGATCGTAGTCATAACTAATAAGCTCGGTTGACTTACTTGAAACACACGCATGGTTACCCGTCCGCATAACGAACCGGTGGCGACACGCTGCTCCAGCGTCTTTTTGTAAACTAACGTTCGGGGAAATCCCGATTTTGAGTGTAGGAACAACGACTGACACGCGCCGGACTTGCCTGAAAAGAAAGGGTACAGGGATTCAGACAGCCTTCACCAAACCTCAAGCGGGCAGCTCAAAGCCGGCGAGTCACTTAGCTTTTCCGACTGCCCGAGCAGGCACTAAACTCAGCCGAGCCGAAACTCGACTGCATTTACGCTCTTTCGTCGAAAAAGCCGTAGCAACTCAATTTATCAACGTATCAGTTATTTTCAGCTATTTGGGATGAGAGGCTTATCGAGGTGGTGTAACGAACGAATGTCTTTGCGTGAAGACACCTTGGGACAGTTGGGGCACCACACTGTATTCCTCAGGTATTAGCTTTAATTGTCAGAATTACTCACCAGTAGGCGGTGGTAATGATTTCGCTCTTGGCAGCTCGTGCGCCTTATGAGGGTGAGATTCACAGGCGATTGCTATTAAGGTAGCGATGCAGGGCAGCGAATGTTCAACGAGCTACTCAGGCAAGAGTATGTTACAGGATGCTAGGTAGTTAATACGATGGTTAAGAATTTAAGTCAAGGTTTATTTCCTGACAACTCTCTTTAATCACCGCGTTATTATAAAAATAGCGCGTGAGTTACCCGCACAAGCTGACGACGGTTTCGAATAAGTCGAAGCCCATCGCCAGCCTGGCGGCATTACTCACCAATTTATCGCTAACAACCCGGGCAAGTATGTTGACCGGGAAAGGGCGGATGCGGCGCATTAAAGTAACTCTGCCCTGGATGCAGAATAACTTGCGGGTCGTCCGCTGGGTTATTATCAGCGGGGAAACCGGCCAGGAAGCCGCTCCCCGACACCGCATACATCGTTAGTACACCTTGCACCGCGTGTACACGAATCGTGACAGAGCTACCATTTGAGCGACGAAACGTCACAATCTCTTCATCACGATCAGCAGAACGTACACTCGTCCACGTACCTGACTCACTCGGCGTCGGTTGCTGGTAAGCACGATAACCTTGCGTCGTCCACGTGCCGTTCGCGTTAATCAACCAGGTAATCGTGAAACCGGTTCCATCCCAACCATTATAATCATTGTAATGCTTCACGCCGGTGGGCGAGATCGTATATTGCACGTGCCACATACCGGGTAAGTAACTCGAATTGGAAGGCAAACTTAAGGTGTCGTTACCTTGTTCCGGGTTATCTTTCCAGCACAAGCTACCGGGAACATCCAGATCGCAATGCAGCGCGGAATACCAGTCGCCTTCCTGTTCGGGATAACCTCTAAAACGGTGTCCGGCGTTGATGTCAGCCATAAATGGACGCGTGCGAATCAGGATATTGCCGTCTATCACCCCTTCGCTATCTTCACCCGGCAGCGGAATCGTCACGTCAAACGCGCTAGCGAATTCAACTGCCCAATGCCATTGGCCAGTCGAGGCGTTATAAATTCGGGAGACGCCACCAACCTTCCAACGAAAATTCATCAGAATTTCGTTAGTCGCTGAGTTATTTTTCCAATAATCCAACACCTGTTGCGCGGTGGCGTAATTACCTGCCGCGACAACCCCGTCAAAGAGACTCGTGCGCGTGAAACCGAAGCTGCGTGCACGCGCTTCGACATCGCGGCGCTGGTTATCAAATAAGCTGGGCGAAGTGCGCCCCGCGTTATCACGACTCAATAACTCACTCGATTTCATCAAGTTAATCGAAGGACGTATGGGTCCCAAAATTCGCGTACCGCGATGCAAGTACAGTAATTTGAGGAATAATTTTTCCTCATCGTCTAAACCCGCGCCACCCGTAGGCGGAACCGGCGTTGGCGTAGCTCCCGGCGTGGGCGTGGGTGTCGCACCCGGCGTGGGCGTGGGAGTCGCCACGGGCGTCGGCGTGGGAGTAGCTCCCGGCGTGGGTGTTGGTGTTGCCGTCGGCGCAGGCGACGGCGTCGGAGTAACTCCACCCAACGTTCTGGCTTCAGCAATCGGCGAGGGTGGCGACAAAATCAAATTACCCTTACCTGGAATCGGCGTTTTATAATAATAACGATAGAGCGTTCCCGGCTGTACGTTGGTGTCTTCATAAGCCGTAGGCGTAATTGAAAGTACGCCAACTAAAGCAAAGTTATTAGAGCCATCTCCTTCTGCACGAAACAGACGCAAAACACTCACACCCGGCACAGGCTGCCAATTTACGATGATTTTATTGGTAGCCACGGCTTGCGCAAAAATCAGCGAGCTTGAAGGCGTTGGCGCTGGGGTTGCTGTTGGCGCAGGAGTAGCTGTTGGCGTAGCTACTGGTGTCGGCGTGGGAGTAGCTACCGGCGTGGGGGTGGCTGTCGGCGTAACACGCGGTGTCGCTGTCGGCGTCGCTACAGGTGTGGGCGTAGCCGTAGGAACAGGCGTGGGCGTAGCTGTCGGCGTGGGCGTAACGGTCGGCCCGCCTTCAAAAGTCGCCGCCGCCGATACGTTGGAAGGTTCAGAAACAGAAATAATTCCGCCTGCATTTTTGACGGTCTTAATATAGTAAAAATAAGCCGTGCCGCCTGACAGATTATTATCAACGTAACTTACCGCACTGGAAGGCACGGCCCCCGTCACCATTTCATAAATTGCATTCGGCGCATTAACTTTGGTGCGAAAAATCTGAAAGCCGGTGCGCGGTTGCGCGTTTCTGATCGTCCACGTCAAGCGAATTTGCGTCGCTGACTGAGCCACCGTGCGTAACTCAATCGTTTGCGGCCCCAGTTGGGCGGTTACTGGCAAAACGAGTTGCGTGGCGAATAAAGACAACATCAACGTCCAGTTAATGACGCTGAATAATTCGATTCCTAACCAACGCTGTGCGCGGTTGATTAAAATGCGCGGCTTATTTTGATTAAGCGGGCGACGGCGCTGCTCACTCCTGTTTGGTTCTTTGGTTGGCACCATAAATTACCTCTCGAATGACCTGACTCTTTGGGTTGTGTTAGCTGGTTTCAGCTATTTTTATTATTTTCAGCTTCTTCTGTCAAAATCATCCTTTAGGGTAACGACATCTGAACGCGCCTGCGGCTGGCGGACACAAAAAGTGTCTCACCGCGCTGATACGACGACCAGATAGAGCCACACACCGGGGATGATATGCAGTTAAGCCACGCGCAAGAATTTACGCGCTTGATGGAATAGGGGTCGCAACGCAGCGAAATAGACGGAATTTCCGGCTAGGGCAGCCAGTAATTCGCTACTAGGTTAGGGCAGGGCACAATTTCGCCGCAAAAGAACGATGGGAGCTAACTAAAATCGGAAGAACGTGAGAAAACCTGATGGGCTTCAGGTATGATAGGGGCGAGCTTTTTTGGAAGTAACGCCATTGAGACGTTGGTAAGGATGCACAGAATAGATACTATGGCATTCATAAATGAGTCAAGCACTAATTTCAATCAGTAGATTAAAGTCACTATGTCACAAGCTATTTCCGTCAAATCTTGTTGCGTCGTCACCAAGCAAACTGCCCTCGCGCAAGGCGGACGCGCCGCGCAATTCGCCCAGCAAGGCGACGCTACAGCGCAACGCATCGTCGCCGCCGATCAATCGCACCAGCATACGATTGAGGCCATACGCCAAACACTTGCCAAACACGGCATCGCCTTTCACGAGCTATCGGCAAAGGCCTTGAACGCGCAGGCCAAACGCCAGCTTTCGCGCGCTGATCTCGTTATCACCATCGGCGGCGACGGGACGGTGCTGAATACCTCGCATTGCGTCACGCAGGCTGTGATGGTCGGCGTCAACTCAGCTCCCGGTGATAGCGTAGGCCATTTTTGCGCACTCACGGCGAACACTTTCGCCACCCGCTTGCAGGACTATCTCGCCGGACGTTGGCGCGTAACGCCCCTCACACGACTGGTAGTTACGCTGGATAGCAAACGCTTGCCGGAACTCGCGCTCAACGACGTGTTGATTGCACACGATTGCCCGGCGGCGACGACGCGCTATCTGATTGATGATGGTCATGGCGAAGAAGAACATCGCAGTTCAGGAATTTGGATCGCTACGGCGGCGGGTTCGACGGCGGGCATTCGTTCGGCAGGCGGAAGCAAGCAGTCGCGCCGTTCGCAGAAAATTCAATATCGAGTGCGAGAGCTTTACCGTGAAACCCACGGTGGCGTAATGCGCGATTACCGGCTGACACATGGCTTTCTTGAATTCGGCGAAACGCTCTCCATCGCATCAAAAATGCCAAAGGCTTGGTTGTATATTGACGGCGCACGTACGGCTTATCGCTTCCCTTTCGGCGCACGTGCGAGCTTTCAGGCGGCGGAAGAGCCGTTGCGCTTGCTGATGACCTAAATGCTATAGCTTCACGCAAAGGCGCGAAGACGCAAAGACGCAAAGACGCAAAGACGCAAAGCAGCTTCTGACGACACAGTTGCCTTTGGGCAAGCCAATCACACTGATTGAACTTTGCGGCTTGGCGTCTTTGCGTGAAGCTTGATTTTTTATCGAAACAGCAGTTTCACCACGTTCGCGGCTTTTCCTTGCACCGTTAATTTCACGTCGAGTTCGCCGCGACCCGCGAGCGGGCGTGGCAGCGTGAGGTTAATTTGATCTACGCCGACCAGCCCGCCTTGCGCGCCAGCAAATAAAACCTCAACTGGCGTATTGCCTATCGTCGCCGTCACGTCGCTCAGGTTCGCTCGTCCGCGCCAACCCGTGCCAAACAAAATCAAAAACAACTGATCGGTCGCCGCGCCGAAATTAATCGGTAAGGCGACAAAAGTGCGCTGCGCGTCGTCGTAACGCGCAATCGGCTCGTAACTCAAGGCGCCACTGGCCGCAATGCGCAGCACTTGCGCGACAGGCCAACCTTTCCCTGAAGCATCCGCCGTGAAAAGGCCGGGGACAACGTTAGCAACTTGCACTGCACCGGCGGCCAGCAGGATGTTTCGGTCGTTGGCGGGCGTCAGCGTCAACAAGGCCGAACCGCTTGCTGTCGCGGCGGGCAATTGATAATTGATCTGATTGGGCGAGACGAAAAACAACGGCGCGAGACGCTCAGCGCCTGTGGCATCGCGTACGCGCAAGGCCAGATCATTCAACATCAGTGGCAAAGGGACGGTGCGTGCCACCAACGTCGCGTTGGAAAGGCGCACGCCAAAAGCCGCGAGAATCTGTTCGGGCGCGGCGACACCCGCTTCATAACTCGCGGCTGAAGCACTGACGAGCGGCGACGCCACGCTTAACACCGCCAACGGCGAAACGCTCGCGGCGTATTGCGCATCGCCTTCGTATTGAACGCGCAATTCGCGCAGGCCGCTGGCAGGCACAGTCGCGGTGAAACGCGCTGCTCCGGTGGCATCGAGCGTCACGCGTTGCAAAGTCGTCGTACCTTCGAGCAACGCGATTGAACCAGTCGGCAAACCCGTTGCGCCTAACGCTACGTTGCTGGCGACGTTCGCGGTGAGATTCACAGTTTGATTGGCGGTCAGCACGCTGTTCGGCGCAATCAAGCGCGTCGCAGTTTCTGCGCGCGTTACGTTCAGCGTGAACGTGCGCGTCGCGGTCGCTCCGCAATTATCCGTCGCAGCCAGCGTGACGCTGTGCGCGCCTGTGGGCCGCGCGTTGCTGATCGTGACGACCCCCGTCGCCGTCACCGATAACGTACCGCTGAAGGTCGCCGAACTCGCTTGCAGGTTCGTGAGGAATCCGTTGTCGCTCACACCGCCCGCAGGCGTTGTCGCCAACGTAGCGCCCGCCGCCACGTTCGCCGTCGCATAATTGCCCAACGCAGGCGCGCTGTTCGCCAATATGGTGAGCGGCAAGTTCGCGCTGGATGAAGCGCCGCCGCCATCCGTCACGCGCAGCGGCAAGGCTTGCGCACCCAACACAGCGCCGCACGTTGCAACGACGCGCGCGTTGATCACGCCGTTCACGTTGGCAACCTCGGTGACGTTCACACCCACTAGCGGATTGCTTAATTGAATCTGCAAGCTGCTCGCAGGCGTTTGCGCATCGCTCACCGTCGCCAACGTGAACACTCCGCCCACGCTTCCCTGTTGCAACGTCAAAGGCTGCGGCGTAATCGTCGGCGGTGAGTTGCCCGGCGTTGGTGTTGGCGTCGGCGTGGGAGTTGGGGTTGGCGTGCGAGTGGCAGTCGCTGTAGGAGTAGGTGTCGGCGTAGCTTTCGGGCCGGGCGCACCAGCGGCGTAACGCGCAAAACGATTCGCGCCTGAACTGCCAGCAGAGGTGAATGCGCCGCCGAGATAGAGTTCGCAATCGTCAGCCAACGCTACGGTGCTTACTGCGTTGAGGCCTGCGCCAACGGCTTGCCAGCCGCGCGTGGGATGCCACGCTGCCAAGTTGGAAACATCCGTCGCACCCGCGCGCGAGAAACGCCCCGCCACATAAAGCGTATCGTTCGTGACTGCCAACGCATATGGATCGCCGAATACGCCTTCGCTGTTATCGTTGTCATCCGCGAGCGCGCGCCAGCCGTCGCGCAAACTCCAACGCGCGAGGTGATGCACTGTGAGATTCGTCGCGTTACCGATGTTCGCTTCGGTGAATTCGCCTGCGACGATCAACTCGTTGTTGAACGAAGTGAGCGCGCGCACTTCGCCGCCGTATACGCCTTGCCCGCCGCGCCCGTGCAATGGTTCCCAGCCTTGCCCAGCGCGCCAAAAGACTACGTTATAAGCACCCGCGCCATTGGCGATGCGCGTGAAGTTGCCGCCGACAAACAAGTCTTCGCCGCTGAAAAGCAACGCCGTCACATAACCGGTCACGCCCGTGCCGTTGCTCTCAGCCAACGTTTGCCAACCGCGCGTAGGGTGCCAGCGTGCAACGTTGGCGACCTCCAACGGATTCGCTCCGCCCGCCTCGGCTTGCGTGAAATTGCCGCCGACGAACAAGTCTTCGCCCATCGTCGCCAGCGCGAATACCTGCGTCGCGCCCGTGCCGCCTACGCCGTTGCCATCATTACCTGACAATGGGCTTTGTAACGGTTGCCAGCCGTTGCGATACGTCCAACGCGCTACGTGATTGACCGCGACGCCGCCCGCTTGCGTGAATCGTCCGCCGACGTAAACCGTGTCGCCGCTCACCGCAATCGCCGTGACTTCGCCGCTGATTCCGTTATGGTTGGCCTGCGGTTGCTCGAGCGCGTGCCAACCCGTAGCGGCTTGCCAATACGCGATATTGTTTGCGCTCACGTTGCCCGCGCGCGTGAATCGTCCGCCGACAAAGACTTCCCCTGTCGCCGATTGTGCGAGCGCCAGCACTACGCCGTTGACGCCCTGCTCACCCGCGAAGCGCGCGTCCCAATTGAATGCGCCGCAGCTATTCGTTTGCGCACCGGCTGAACCATTCAACCGATAACAGAGACACATCGCCAAAGCGCACAGGCATACCAGTGCGAGGCTTTTATGTTTTTTGAACGAGATAAGGTTCAAGCAATTCAGGCAGTACAATGAGGGAAAGGTGGGGGCTAAATCTCGATGACAATAAACGAACTTATTTCGGTTTCGTGAGTGACAAACCGTGGCCTCCGACAGGCACAGTGGTCGTCATCTCACCGAAGCTGGCAATCAGCGGCTTGCCGCGCGTGATTGCCTGTTTCACCGAAGGCAGCGACAACGAAGCGCGATGGCTTGCTTCGCTTTCCCAAACCTCGGTGATCCAAATCGCGTTGGCGTCTTTCGGGTCTTGGGCAACGACGTAACTCAAACAACCTGGCATACCGGCAACGCCTTCGAGCAGGATGGAAATCAGCACATCGTGCTGGCCTGCCACGGCTATCATTTTTCCGATCAATCCGTACATAGGGCCATATATTGAGCCGTACATAGCGGTTTTCTCTTTCTCGGCAAACGGTAGTTCCACTAACGCCGCCGCACCTGTCATTGCGATGAACTCACGCCTTCCGTTTTGCATAACGATTATCAACCTCGCTTGCGAGGTCTCTGGTTGCGATTCACCGTCGGACTCGGTTCTGGCGTAGGCGACGGTTCTTCAGCACGAATCTTATCTACCAACTCAACATAGCCGTGCTGATAGGCCGTGATCTGCCCGCCCGATGCGCGCACGCCATAGGTCACTTTGCTGCCGTCACGCTGCACGCTTTGCACTACGCCGAGATAGCGTTTGCTTGATACGCCGTAAACATACTTGCCGACTTCGGGCGGACGCGGCGGCGCGGAAGAGCGAAAGTACCAATAGCCAGCCGAGCCAATGACCAACATAAACAATCCGACGAGTACGTGTTTGAATACGGTGTAGAAAAACTTCCAGACGAACCATAACACCGCCAGCCCGATCAACAGCGCAATGGCCGACACGACCTGGCGAGTGTAAGAGTCAGAGATGGCGTCCAACGGCAAGAGGTCTTCCATAACGTTTAGAGCGTCTATCTATAACGGTAGCGGGTAAAGCACCCACGCGACAACGATGCCTACGCCAATGAAATAGCCAAACACCTTAAAGCCGTATTTCACGCGCTCTTCGGTCGTATGGTGTTCTTGCGACAGCACGGCGAAAGCTATCGAAACCAGCAAGCTGAACAACAACATCGCTAAAAAATGAGTCACGGCTTCCTCCCGATGGCAATGTCGTAAGCGTCCATCACCGACAACACGTTCAGCGCACCGGCTACGTGAAGAAACGTGTTGCCATACTCGAACGTGATGTTTTGCGCTTGTTCCAGGGTAACAGCGAATCCCTTATCCAATACCAGGCAAATGAAATAAGGCAGACCTAATCCCATATCCAACACGCTAAAAAACCACGTCAGCCATTCGCGGCCTTCAGGAAAAAACAGATGGCCTTCCATCCAAAAGCCGAAGAGGACTAACAACGTGATGACGGCCAGAATCAATGCGCCGCGCCCCCATTTGCCTAAGACGAAATGTCCGCCGCCGGGCAGGGCGAGTCCGGCCAGACAGGCAGCCATTGTCTTCCCGAACGAAACGGGTTCGAGCAACAGCGGTTTGCTCATGGTCTTTTGATTTTCCATGCGATGAGTTTAGTACCTTGTGCGATTAGGAATTCAGCCCTTTTGAGGCGGCACAAGATAGCATCTTGTGCCCCAAAGAAAAAACCCGCCTGACTGGTTGAACAACACAGCAGACGGGTTATTGATTTTCAGTGACTGGCGGTCAGTGTCCGCCGTTGGAATGCTGCGGCGCAGCAGATTGCTCAGTCGCAGCAATGGGTTTCTCGATCGTACCCAAGCCAATGTGCCAGTCGTGACGTACGCGATAATCGGTGATCGTCATGATGATCAATATCGCAAACCAAAAAATACCCGCGCCGATGACGACTTTCGTCAGCTTCGAACTGTAATAAACGTGCATGAAAAACAGGATGACCAGCGTCGCTTTGATAGAAGCTATGGTCAGCGCAATTAACACGTTTAACGAGCCGAAGTTGTACTTTGCGACGGTCACCGTCAGCACAGTGCCAACCATCAAGGCACCAAAAATGGCAAGATAAGTTTTTACAGGTACTACGTGATGTTCAGACATGCGAGTTATACGTTAAAGGTTAATTGATTAGTGTCCGCCGTGCAGGTGATAGCCCGACAAATAAAGCAGCGGGAACAGGAAAATCCATACGATGTCTACGAAGTGCCAATACAAGCCGCCAATCTCGATGGGCGAGTTGTAATGTTCGTTGAAGCGTCCTTTGCGCGCCATCCAGATCAACGCTACCAACATTCCCGCACCGACGATCATGTGAAAGGCGTGCAAGCCCGTCATCAAAAAGTAAATCCACAGGAAGGTGCGAACTTCAGATTTGATTTTCGTCGGTACTGCGTGCGTGTTGGTCGGCTCGGCTTCTTTGGTTATGGGATTGTAAGTCGTGTAAGCCGGAAACAAATGGTCTTTTACCTTCGTGGTATATTCGATGCTCTTGATCCCCAAAAACGCCAAGCACAACAACAACGTAACCACCAGATAGAGCTGCAACGCACCTTGCTTACCAGTTTGCGCGCTGTGTACGCCCATCGCCATTGTTAAGCTGCTTAAGATAAGCACAATGGTGTTGGTCAAGCCCAGCGGCACGCTCAACAAAAAGCTGCCGTATTCAAAGCCTTCGGGATAGGTCGAACGGAAGATCGTATACACCAAGAACAGGCCGCCGAAGAACATCAGTTCAGTGACGAGAAAAACCCACATGCCATTGGTTCCCGCCTCTTTCTGCTGTTCCATCGTGGCGAAATGGTGCGCCAACCCAGGTACGTGTTCTGCGTGTTCTGACAAGGTAACTCTCCGGTTGTCGGTAGCCGGTTATCGGTTGTCGGTTGTCAGGTTCCTTATTCCGACAACCGGCAACCGACTACCGACTACCTGATTTTAAGCAGTGACCGCGACTTTCTCGCGCGCTTCGGTGATCTCATTCACGCTGTCGAAATCGTAGGCTTCGTGCGTGACGACGGGGTCGTAAGTGAAATTCTCAGTCGGCGGCGGCGAAGGCGTTTGCCATTCGAGGCCGTATGCCTGCCACGGATTCGCCGAGGCTTTCTTGCCATAAAACAGCGACCACGTCAGGTAAATAGCCGGGATAAAAAAGCCCAGCGCCAAAATCGAAGCGCCTGCCGATGACAAAATGTGCAGAGCCTGAAACTCAGGAACGTAGGAATGATAGCGGCGCGGCATTCCTAAATAACCCAATACGAATTGCGGGAAGAAGGTCAGGTTGAATCCGAGGAAGATGATGACCGCTGAAATACGTCCCCAGGTTTCTGAATACATCCGCCCCGTCATCTTCGGCCACCAGAAATGCAATCCGCCTAGATAAGCGATGACCTGTCCGCCGACCATCACGTAATGAAAGTGCGCTACGACAAAGTAGGTATCGTGCAGGTGAATGTCTAAACCCAATGCGGCGAGGAACAAGCCTGTCATTCCGCCGACCATGAACAAGCCCAGAAACGCCAACGCATAAATCATCGGCGTGTCATATGACACCGAGCCTTTATAAATCGTCGCAACCCAGTTAAATACCTTGATCGCTGACGGAATGGCAACCGCGAAACTAATGAGCGAAAACACCATACCGGCATACATAGATTGGCTGCTCGTGAACATGTGATGTCCCCATACGAGGAAGCCGAACACCGCAATCGCCAGAGACGAAAAAGCCACGAAGTGATAGCCGAAAATCGCCTTACGGGTCATGCTAGCGATGATTTCGCTGATGACACCCATACCCGGCAACACCATGATGTAAACTGCCGGATGCGAATAAAACCAAAACATATGCTGAAATAACACCGGATCACCGCCGAGCTTCGGATCGAAGATACCGATTTGCAGCGTGCGTTCAAACGCGAGCGCCAACACCGTGATGGCAATGACCGGCGTACCCAAAATCTGAATCAGGCTGGTCGAATACATCCCCCACACAAACAGCGGCAACCGAAACCAGGTTTGCCCCGGCGCGCGCATCGTGTGAATCGTCACCATGAAATTCAAGCCCGTCAGAATCGAACTGAACCCTGTGATGAAAATCGAAATACCCGCCAGTGTCACTTGCGAATTTGAATAGATCGAACTGTAAGGCGGATAGAACGTCCAACCGGTATCAATGCCGCCGCTCAATAGCGTATACATCATCATCGCGCCACCAATGATGAAGATATACCAACTCAACAGGTTGAGGCGCGGAAAAGCTACGTCTTTAGCGCCGAGCATCAGCGGCAACAGAAAGTTCCCCAGCGTCGCCGGAATCGAAGGAATCAGGAAGAAGAAAATCATGATGACGCCGTGCATCGTGAACACACGGTTATACATTTCTGGCGTCAGCAGATCGCCCTTGGGCGTCACCAGTTCCAACCGAATCAAGCTGGCGTAAATGCCGCCGATCAAAAAGAACACCGAGATCGAAAGCAAATACAAAATGCCGATGCGCTTGTGGTCGAGCGTCAACAGCCACGATTTCACCGTGTGTGTGACGTTCAGGTAATTTACGCTTTCTTCTTCGACGTGCGCGTCTGCGTGCTTAGCAGCGATTTCCATAACAGTGCCTTTTACTTCTGGAGCAGGTAGTCCCGCCTTCAGGCGGAATGACTCGAACTATCAATACTTTCCGGCTGAAGCCGGTACTACGAACTTTATTGCGCCGCCGGTTTCGCAGCGGGCTTAACGATTACAGGTTTAGTGGCCGGTTTCACAGCGGGCTGCACACCCACTGGCGTAGCAGTAGCAGTCGCAGCAGGCGTTGCCGTCGGAGCCACCGGCGAAATCCCTACCGCCGTACCTAACACTGCTGGTTCGCCTTGCGCCATCGCATCGGCTTTCGCCAGCGATTTGATATAAGCGATAAGATCAAGAATCTGTTCTTCGCTGACTTGTCCTTGATAAGTCGCCATCAGCGTGCCGTAACCCGCCAACACTTTGGCGCGCGGGTGCAGCACGGATTCACGAATGAACGCTTCATCGGCGACTACGGTCGAGCCATCCGTCAGCTTTTGTGGCGTATTGTAAATACCCACCCACGACGGCCCGCGTCCGTTGCCATCAGGTTTATGGCAAGCCGCGCAGCCCAACGTCGTAGCCAGTTTCTCGCCCGATTTCGCAGGCGTCATGCCATAGGTCAAGCCGCCGCCCGCCGTCAGCCACTTTTGATAGTCTTCCTGTTCCATCACGTAAACCCTGCCAATCATACCGGAATGTTGAGTGCCGCAGTATTCCGAGCAGAACAAATGGAACTCGCCCGTTTGCGTAGGCTTGAACCAGGTCGTCGTGTAACGACCGGGCACTACGTCCATTTTCGTACGGAAGGCCGGGATGAAATAAGAGTGCAACACGTCTTCGCTGGTCATCGTCAGCTTGACGGCGCGATTGATCGGTATATGCAATTCATTGATTTCGCGCACGCCGTTCAGATGTTGCGCGCGCCACATCCATTGCTTGCCGGTGACATAGATTTCGAGCGCATCAGTCGGCGGCGTATAAAGCTGGTAATAGAGCTTCGCGCCCCACGCAAAAATGCCGAGCGCCAGAATGAACGGTATGATTGACCACGCAAGCTCTAGAATCAGCGAGCCGTGAATGTGTTCGGGCAAGTCGCCCATTGAACGGCGCTTGTAGCGCATCATCAAGTAGCCCGCCGCCGCCGCGACGCCAATGGTGAACACAATGGTCAACGCCCACAGCGCGTAATAGAACAGGTCTATTTCCGCCGCGAAGCTCGAGGCCTGCGTCGGGTTCACTTGAAAATCCGCTTGTAAGAAAACAGGATTCATAACGACTTCAAAAATTAAGTTAGCGAACAATTCACTTAGCACGCAGGCACTTAACGCACGGCCCACGCGGCGGCCTTTTGCCGCTCTTTGTATCTCAAAAACGTAAACAACGCGATCAACGTCAACAGCGTCAACACGCCGAAGATGCGCAATACATTCATCACGCGCATGCTGTAAAGGCCGGTCATCGGGTCGTACTGATAACAGTACATAATGATCTGATCGGCCAGCGATCCGATCTTGCCGTTCGACGCATCCAGCAAGGCTAGCCGCAAATCGCGCGGCGCGTATTCAATGCCGTATAAATACCGCGAGACCTTGCCTTGCGGCGTCAAAATCATAATGCCGCTGGCGTGGGCGTATTGCTTTTTCGCAGGGTCCCACAAAAACCGAAAGCCTACGGCGCGCGTCAACAGCTTGATGGTTTCTTCCGATGCGGTATGAAAGTGCCAGCCCGTTTCAGCACCCGCCTTGTTCAACCGCTTCAGGTATTCGCCGCGTTTGGCCGCCGCGAGTTCGGTTGATTCGCGGTGATCGAAACTCACCGTCAGCATCGTGAAATCTTTGCCCGGCGTCATCGGCAAGGTCTTGAGCGCGCCCGTCACCCCGTTCAACACCTGATTGCACAGTTGCGGGCAATCGTAATAAACCAGCGTCAATAAAATCGGTTTGCCCAGCGCGTAATAATCACTCAGCTTGACGTTCTTACCGGTCTCATCCACGAACGCGAAATCGCCAGATACGTCGTTGTTTAGCAACTGGTCAATGCCGATGTCTTTTAGCACCGGAGGCTTGACGCCTGCGGGTTGCGCGTAACTTGTTAAAGAACCAAAGCTCAAAATGAGAGCGAAGCAAAACCACTGCTTAACTTGTTTCATAACTACTGCCTTGCTCGAAACAACGCCTGTAGTCTCGCCTTCAGGCGGAATTTCTCGACCATCACGCGATTCTGCCTAAAGGCGGGACTACAGGCTTTTACTTTCCGATATTACGGCCTGCGCTCGCGTCGGAATTATTCATCTGCTTGCGAACTTTTTCCGCCGTTGCAACTTCTTGAATCACGGCGTCTGATTTCAACGGCAAGCCGCGTTTCGCAATGATCGCTTTCGCGTCTTCAATCGAGATATGGGCTTCGACGCCGTTCTTGCCTTCAACCCAACCATAGCCTTGCTCTGCCGCTTCAATCTGCTTTTTGTATTCGCGCATATCGTCCAGCGGATAGGCCGACGCCTTCCCTTCCTTCGGGTTTTCACCGCCAGGTTCGGGCGCGCCTTGTAAGCGTGGCTCGGCGGGAAATTTGCGCTGACCGCTTTCGACCTTTGAGGCCGGAGCCGTCGCGGTGAGTTCCCCCACTGTGTTGAAGGCCCGCATCAATACCCAAATGATGACGAAGACTGCTGCTGTCGCAATCGTCAGAATCGTCAGAAACGTGATGATCGGTTTCGGATTTACGCCACTGCCTTCGGGCAAGTGCGGCTTATTGTTGTGATTGCTTGCCATTACTTTAACAACCGTTTCTTTTAGTGATGCCAGCTTAGTGATGTCCACCGGCTGCGAGCGCTTCCGTTAGTTGCGGATCATTCACCGGCAACAGCGAACGCTTCCGCAATTGCCCGACCATCCACCACATCCAAACGCCGCCAAGTCCGATGAAGGCTGCGGCGTAGACAAACGGAATCAAAAAATCGTAATGCCCTACGTGCGCGCCTACCTGCCCATGGCCGTCTTCAAATTCCGGCACGATGTACCACATCAAATCGAAGAACCGCATACCAATGAGCAGCAGCGCAACGTATTTCAGTTTGTTCGCATTGCGTTTCAAATCGCGCGAAAGCAGCAAAAGAAATGGCAGCACGAAATGCAGCAGGATAATCGCCACGCCTAAATAGCCCCACCTGCCTTTGAAGCGTTCGAGGTAAAACGGAATTTCTTCAGGCAAATTGCCCGACCAGATGATGACCAATTGCGAAAACGAAAAGTACGTCCAGACCATCGTGATGGCGAGCAACAGCTTGCCGAGATCGTGGAAGAGTTTCGTTTGATAGACCTGATTCAGGTCTTCGCGTTTGGCGAGCGTGATGCAAATCCAGATAACGAGACTGATCGTGGCAACGCCCCAACCCGCCAACATCAACATGCCAATGATGGTCGAGAACCATTCGGCGTCGAGCGACATCACCCAATCAACCGCCGCGAAAGTCAGCGTCAGTCCGAAAATCAGGAAGCCTGGCCCGCTCCAGTTTTGCGAGCTTTGCAACATCGCCGGGTCGCCTGTCTCATCCTGCCGATGGCTGTTGCTGCGCAGCTTCATCGCTAAACCAATCCAGATGGCGAAGTAAATCACGCCGCGTAAAATGAAAAACTCCCGGGTCAACCACTTACGCTTGAAGTTCCAGTTCGGGCTGTCCCACAGTTCTTTGTAATGCGTCAGTTCGGGATGAACCCAATCGAAAAGCGGATGCTCGCCGTATAAACCCAATCCAACGACAATCACAAAGAATAGTATCGCCATCAGAATCAGTGTATGCGCGCCCGATTCGAGAATGCGGCGAATCACCAGTCCCCAGCCGCCGCCGCCGAGGTATTGCACCATCAACAAGCCCAGACAGCCGATGGCGATGCCTACCCAAAAGATATAGGCGACGAAGGTTGTTTGCGCGACGAGTTGCATGCCGCCAGTCGCCAGCCCTCCGGCAATCGCAGCGATCAAACCGATGACGCCCACGGCCAGTGCTTTGAGTTGAATGCCTCCGAGGTCTTCAGGAGGCGTAAAGTCCCTTTTCATGAACAATCGTTCCTTGCTTATCCTTAGCTTAACGGGGGTCGCGTTTAGTGCGACGTTGCGGCTTTTTCTTTTGCCGCTTCTGGTGCATTCGCCGGAGTAGCCGGTTTAGGTTCAACCGGTTTCGGCTCAGGCGCTTTCGGCTCGCCGTGCGCTTCAGCGCCATTGTGTGAGGCCGCCGCAGGAGCGCCGCCCTTGCCTTGCACTTTCGCTTTCACATCATCGGGCAATTGCGCGAAATCAGCGCGCTGGCTCAATTGCAGCACGCGAATGTAAGCCGCAATCTTCCAGCGATCTTCCGGCGTGAGTTCGGTCGCGTAATTATACATAGCGCCGAAACCATTCGTTATTACGTCGTAATAGTGACTGGCCGGAGCCAAGCGCAAACGGTCTTCGTGATAGCTCGGCGGTTTTTTGAAACCGCGCATCGCGATCATTCCTTTGCCGTCGCCCAACGCGCCGTGACACGGCAAACAGGAGATGTTGTAACGCTCCTGCCCACGGTCTAGCACTTCCGCCGTGATCGTGAACGGAAAGCCGTCTTCGCCTTTGGGAATATCAGTCACTACGGCAGTCGAGTTAGGCGGAACGTCAGTCGCCGCGGTTGCCGGATTGCCTTGCAGCTTGCTGTTCACGACTGAATAAGTCGTGGCCGCCTGCAACGAGCCGCGTGCAATCGTGCCTTCGGGAACCTGGCGATTGCCGCCGTCTTCATAGGCTTCATAACGCGGGTTGTCGTGCATGTCCTGACGACAACTGGTGAGCAACAAGGCAAAAGGCAAAAGGCAAAAGGCAAAAGGCAAAAATCTTCGCCCTTGAACCTTAACTTGCCGACTTGAACTTGTGTTGCTGCGCATATCCGCCATAAAACTTTTGCCTTTTGTCTTCTCAGTTTTCGGCGTTTCAGCTTTCGACATCAGAGACCTCCCGTGCGCCCAAGCTGGCAAGAAACGTCTTGGTTCGTTCGTGGTCATAGCGCGGATCGTCCGCCTTGATGCAAACGAAAAAACGGTCGGTCGTGGCGCGCGCAAACGACGGCAGGTTGAACACCGGATGATGCGGACGCGGCAAGCCATTCATCGCAATCATTCCGATCACCGCCGAAAAGGCCGCGAACAAAATTGTGAGTTCGAACATAATCGGAATCCATGCCGGCAAACTCAGCAGCGGGCGTCCGCCGACGTTGAGCGGATAGTCAATGGCGTTCATCCAATAAATCATCGCAAAGCCCGCCAGACAGCCCGTCACACCGCCGATGAAAACAATCGGCGGCACCAGATTTTTATGGAAGCCGATGGCTTCAGAAAGCTCTTCGACCGGATAGGGCGAATAAGCGTTGATGCGGCGATAGCCCTCCGCATAGACCTTGCGCGCTGCCGCGACCGCCGAGTTCACGTCATCAAATTCGGCCATCAGTCCGTATGCGCTTTTTTCTTCTGTATGCGTCATAAATCGGTTGTCGGTAGTCGGTAATCGGTTGCCGGTTGTCGGTTTCGTTATCGGAAAAACCGACAACTGACTACCGACTACCGACAACTAACAGCTAGTCACCAAACGTAGGCACGGGCGAACCCAGCAAACCTTTGGCTTTTTCGATTTCTTTTTCTTTCTGCTCAACCTTGTGTTCATCCACTTTGGTTTCGGGCAGCAACGCTTTCATCTCGAAGATCGGAATCATCGGCACGAAGCGAATAAACAACATCATCAGCGTGAAGAACAAGCCAATCGTGCCGAAGAACATGCCGAAATCAAAGATCGTCGGGTTGTAATGCTTCCACGACGACGGAACGAAATCGCGGTTCAAGCTGGTCACGATGATGACGAAGCGTTCGAGCCACATTCCGATATTGATCGCCATGCAAACCACCAGAATGATGAATTTGTTATGGCGGAACGGCTTATACCAAAGCAGTTGCGGAATCAGGAAGTTGCACAAAATCAGCGCCCAGTAAGCCCAACCGTATTCGCCGAACATACGATTGTTCATCATGAAAATTTCGTAAGTGCTGCCGCTATAAAACGCGAAGAACAGCTCCATGAAATAGCCGTAAACGACGATCAAGCCGGTCGCCAACATCACCTTGCACATGTTTTGAATGTGACGTTCGGTGATGAAATCTTCGAGCTTCCAGAACTTGCGCACGGGAATGCCGATGGTCAGCACCATCGCAAAGCCCGCGTAAACCGCTCCCGCTACGAAATAGGGCGGGAAGATCGTCGCGTGCCAACCAGGTACGATGCCAATCGAGAAGTCGAAAGACACGATGGTGTGTACTGAAAGCACGAGCGGCGTCGAAAGGCCAGCCAACAAAAGATAAGCCGTCTCATAGCGATGCCAGTGCCGCGCGTCTCCGCGCCAGCCCATCGCCAGCATGCCGAAAATGAATTTTTGAACTTTGTTTTTCGTCCGGTCGCGCAACGTGGCGAAATCGGGAATTAAGCCGATGAACCAGAAAATCAACGACACCAACGCATAAGTGTTCACCGCGAATACGTCCCACATCAGCGGGCTTTTGAAATTCGGCCACATCCCCATCGTGTTGGGATAAGGAAAAAGGTAATAGTCCATCCACGGGCGACCGGTGTGCAGCGCGGGGAACATGCCTGCGCACGCCACCGCAAACAGCGTCATCGCTTCGGCAAAGCGGTTGATCGAATTGCGCCAGTTTTGCCGCAACAACAACAAAATCGCCGAGATCAACGTACCCGCGTGGCCGATACCGATCCACCACACGAAGTTAATAATGTCGAACGCCCAGAAGACCGGCGAACTGTTGCCCCAAATGCCTACGCCTTTGTAAAT
>JANNUY010000831.1:0-10302 GCA_031414155.1 Acidobacteriota bacterium | reverse complement strand
GATCATCCGATCTTTCACTGTTATTTCGACATCAAAGAAGTCGTACAAGTGCCCCAAGTCGGTTTCATCAGGTCGGGCGTCACTTATGAACAGGATGGTTACACGCCGCACTATGAAGCGATCACCAATGACGACGGGCGCGTAATGGTTTTCATCGCACGCAACGCTGACAACGGTGACGCCTGGGAATGGATTGACGAGCCGCAATATCCGCTGAAATACGGTTTGGCGGCTTATCGCTTGGGAACGAATTTAATTGTTTATTCAATGACGCACTGACAGCACTGATGAGAAGGAGTACGGCTTGCTAAAGACCCTGTTATTGAATCCGCCCTCATTTGAAAACTTCGACGGCGGGGCGAGTTCGCGCTGGCCTGCGACGCGCGAAATCGAAAGTTATTGGTATCCGGTTTGGCTCGCTTATCCTGCCGGACTGATTCGGCAAGCGGGAGGCGAAGCGCGTTTGCTCGACGCGCCGCCACATCACATCGGGCCGGAAGCGGTCGCGGAAATTGCCAAAGATTACGAGTTCCTCGTGCTGTTCACTTCGCACGTAGGCTTCAAGATTGACATACGCATCGCAGAACGCATCAAAGAGTTAAACCCAAAAATCAAAATCGCTTTCGTCGGCCCGCCCGTCACGACGCATCCCGAACCAGCCTTGCGCGCTTCGTCCGTAATTGATTTCGTCACGCACAAAGAATTCGATCACACTGTCGTGCGATACGCGGCGGGACAACCGCTCGACCAGATTCCCGGCGTGCATTTTCTGCGCCCCGAAGGGCCGGATGGGAAAGAAGCAAAGTTAGTTTCGACTACGCCAGAACCGCTCAACAACGAACTTGATAACCTGCCGTGGGCGACGAAGGTCTATCAAACCGATCTGGACATCACGAAATACAACGTACCCTTCCTGCTCAACCCTTACATCGCGTTTTATTCGACGCGCGGCTGTCCCGCGTTGTGTACGTTTTGCCTCTGGCCGCAAACCTTCGACGATCATCGCTGGCGGCAGCGTTCGGTGAACGATGTAAGGAATGAAGTCGAATGGGCGCTCGACGCTTTCAAACCACAGGGGCTACAAGAAATCTTTTTCGACGACGACACGTTTACGTTCAATCCGAAACGAATGATCGAAATCTCCGCAGCTTTTAAGCCGTTGAAGTTTCAATGGTCTTCGACTTCGCGCGCGCATTTGGATTACGAAACGTTGCGCACGATGCGCGACGCGGGCTGCCGCCTGTTTATCGTCGGCTTTGAATCGGGTAACGAAGGCATTCTCAAAAACATCAAGAAAGGCATCACCGCCAAGCGTTCGCTCGAATTCGTCAAGGACTGCAAACGCGCGGGCATTAAGGTACACGCCGACTTCATCATCGGCTTGCCGGGCGAGACGCGCGAGACAATCAAAGAGACGATTGCTTACGCCAAAGAGATGGACGCCGAAACCTTGCAGGTCTCAGTCGCGCATGCTTATCCGGGCACGGAAATGTACGAGTGGTTCAAAGCCAATGGCGTGTTGCTCAATCACAGCAATATGTCTGACGAACTCGGCCAACAACTACCAATGGCGAACTTCCCGCACCTCTCAAGCAGCGAAATGCTAGAAGCCGTTCATCGTTTTTATGACGAATACTACTTCCGCCCCAAGCCTATCTATCGCATCGTCAAAAACGCGATGTTCAAGAGCAGCGACCGCAAACGGCTTTATAAAGAGGCAAGAGAGTTTTTGGCTACGCGAGCGCGTCGCCGCAAATTAGTCGAATCAGGACAAGTCGCATAGAAAGAGGCTCCCCTTATGATTTCATCTCGTCGTGTCGTAATTCATTTGCTGTTGGCCTATGTGTTCGCAACGGCATTGAGTGACGTAACGCTAGCGCAAGCCAAAAAGCCTGTGCGCGTCACACGCGTCACGTTGTTGCAACTCAATGATGTATACCAACTCTCGCCGCTCGACAAAGGCAAATCTGCCGGACTCGCGCGCGTGGCAACGATGCGCAAAGAAATTCTGTCGAAATCGCCCAACACTTTGTTCCTCTTATCGGGTGATACGATTTCGCCTTCGGTGGCTTCGACCATCTTTCGCGGACAGCAAATGATCGCGGCGTGGAATGCGCTTGGATTGGATTACGCCTGTTTGGGCAATCATGAATTCGATTTCGGCCCGGAAGTTTTGATTGAACGCATGAAGGAATCCAAATTCGCCTGGCTTGGCTCGAACGTGATTGACCGTCGCACGAATAAACCGTTCAACGGCATGTCGCCTTTCGTGATTCGCAAGGTTGATGGCATAAAGGTTGGATTATTCGGCTTGCTGACCACCGACACTGAAACCGGCTCGAAACCCGGCAATGGCATTCGTTTCGTCAACCCTTTGCTGACGGCGCGTGTGCTGGTGAAAAAGATGCGGGCGCAAGGCGCTCAGATCATAGTGGCTGTCACGCATCTGGCGATGAGTCAGGATAAAGAACTCGCCGCCACCGGTTTAGTAGATGTCATTATCGGCGGCCACGAACACGAACGCTTGGAATCGCTGGCGGGCCGTACGCCGATTTTCAAATGGGGACAGGATGCACGTACGCTTGGTCGCATTGATCTCAACATCAACGCGCGCACCGGCAAAGTCATCAGCGTGGATTGGGCCGGCTTGCCCGTTACAGACGCGGTGAAAGACGACCCTGCCGTCGCCGCTATCATCAACGAATATGAAGCGAAAGTTTCAGCCGAACTCGACAAACCGGTCGGACGCACACGCGTCGAACTTGATGCGCAAACCCTGAGCAATCGCAACCGTGAAACCAATTTGGGCAATTACATCGCCGATGCGCTCAAGCAGGCGACCGGCGCTGACACAGCCTTGCTCAATGGCGGTTCGGTGCGCGTGAACAAAATCTTTCCGCCAGGCGAACTCACCAAACGCGATATGCTGGCGATTCTGCCGTTCGAGAACCCGGTGGTAAAACTCGAAGTCACTGGAACCGCCTTACGCGCCATGCTCGAAAACGGCGTCAGCCAAGTCGTAGAAGAAAGCGAGAGCGGACGCTTTCCGCACGTAGCGGGCATCCGGTTTGAATTCGATGGACGCAAGCCCGTCGGTTCGCGCGTCGTATCGGTGACGGTCAACGGTCAACCGTTGGACGAAAAGAAAAACTACACGTTGGCTTGCACGACGTTTCTCGCAGGCGGGGGCGATGGTTACGCAATGTTGAAAGACGCGAAGCGTTTGGTGGACGCGGAATCTGCGCCGATTGATTCGACGGTGTTGGAAAACGCGATCAGAGCCGCGACAGAAATCGCCCCGCAGTTGGAAGGGCGCAGCAAAAGGCTGGATCAATAACCCAAAATCAAAGGAGCAACCCGTAATGTCAATTCACAGACTATTGGCAAGTTTATTGTTAGGAGTACTAATGGTTTCAGTTGTCGAAGCACAATTCCCTTCTTATGGCTCGCCCATCACGTTGGCGCAAGCCCGCAAAGTCGCCGTAGCGGCTGAGGCCGAAGCGGCCAAGAACAAATGGAACGTCGTTATCGCTATCGTAGACACCGGCGGCAATCTCGTCTTGCTCGAACGCATGGATGACACCCAAATTTTCAGCATTGAGATTGCTCAGAAAAAAGCGAAGACGGCGAACGGCATGCGTCGTCCGAGCAAAGTCTTTGATGACGGCCTCGCAGCCGGTGGCGCGGGTGTGCGCGTGTTGGGCATTGACGCGCTGGCTCCGATTGAAGGCGGCATCCCCTTGATCGTCGAAGGCAAAATCGTCGGCGCGATCGGCGTATCCGGCGTGACCAGTCAACAGGACGGGCAGATTGCTACGGCAGGCGTAGCCGCGTTGAAATAAACTCACATGAATAATCGTCGTCAATTCTTACAAAACAGCGCAGCCGCAGGGGCAATGGCATTTGCTCCTACGACTACGCGCCCCACGTCTGTTAGCAATGAAACGTTAGCCGCCAAGCTGGAAAAGATTTTTCACGCGCCCGTCTTGCGCACTGACCTCATCAAGCAGCCCGTCAAAATCGCTTCGGTCGAGTTGCTAAAAAACGGCAAGCAATATCTGGTTCGCGCGCGTTCGACCGATGGCGCTGAGGGGGTTTCGGTTTGCCATACGTCAGTCGTGACTGACACCTGGCCCATCCTGGTCAATCGCGTCGCGCCCTATTTCATCGGACGCGACGCGCGCCAGTTAGAAGATCATCTGACCGGCGTTTATCTCAAAGACAGCAATTACAAATGGCAGGGCTTGCCCTTCTGGGTTTCGGTTGCTTGCGTAGAAATCGCCATCCTCGACCTGTTGGGCAAAGTGGCGAATCAACCGCTGGGCTCTCTCTTTGGCAAGGTCATCCACCGCGATATTCCGGTCTATCGCGCCAGCAGCAATCGCTACAACGCGCCTGAAGTTGAGATCGAATTCCTGCAAAAAATCATCGCTGAAACTGGAGCCAAAGCACTCAAGTTTCGCTTGGGCGCGCGCATGCGTTATGACGAAGCCTCGACTAAACGCGATCTGGCGATGATTCCGTTGACGCGCAAAACCTTTGGCGATGGGATGACGATTTACGCCGACGCGAACGGTTCGTATGACGTACCGACGGCGATCAAGATGGGACGATTGATGGAAGCGCAACGCTTTCGTTTTTTTGAAGAGCCGGTTCCCTTCGATTATTACGAAGAAACCAAACAGATCGCCGATGCGCTCAAAATTCCGATTGCGCTGGGCGAACAGGAAAGCAGCTTGCGCGGTTTTCGCCGCATTATCGAAAGCGGCACAGCGCAAATCGTACAGCCCGACTTGATGTATTTCGGTGGCTTTTGCCGTTCGATCAAAGTCGCGCGCATGGCCGAAGCCGCTGGCTTGGAGGCGACGCCGCATATGTCAGGCGGCGACCTGGGTTATTTATACGTCGCACACTATGCCTCCGTCGTGCCCAACGCCGGGCCGCATCAGGAATTCAAGGATCAGGACGAAACCTTGCCTGTGGCCTGCGACTCGTCTTCGCTCAAGAGTGTGAATGGCATGCTGAAAGTTCCAACGGGCGCAGGCTTGGGCGTGACGATAGACCCGGCGTTTATACGCAATGCCAAAACCGTGTCAGCTTGAGAGCTATTTTCTGATAAGTGAACGTTCTGGTCAGCCGATGAGTCTCACCCAATAAATTTCATCAGGGTCTCGCCGAATTTAATCTGATCACCGTTGTTTAACGTAATCGGCTGTTTCGCGCGCAACCGCGTCTTACTGTTGACCGTGGTGCCGTTAGAACTGCCGAGGTCTTCGATTTGATATTGGCCGTTGGCGGCGACGATGCGGGCGTGGCGGCGCGAGATGCGCGAGGCAAGATCATATTTCGACAGGTCTACGTGCGGACGAATGCCGCGATGCGGGTCTACGCGCCCGACGATGGTTTCACCCGCAGCGTTGAGCGAAAACTGAACGTCCTGATCGAAATCAAGTAAAACCAACTTGGCCGTTTGCGGGCCAAAAGTCGGATGGCGTTCGCTGAAATAAATGCGGTAAAGGTCTTTCGGCGTTAGTTCGTGGCCGCAATTCGCGCACGGGCGGCGCGCTTGCGTGGGCGGCAGGTTGCCGATAGTCGTAGCAAAGCCGTCTTCTTCGCGGATGAGGTCGTCCAGAAAGTTCTCTCGCGCGCGCTCATCCAGCTTGTCCCAATTGAGCTGGCGGGTTTTGCACAAATCACGTAGATGCACCTCGGCATGTTCGATGCGCGATTGGCGCGCGAACTGGTTTTCATCGGTCAGCATTCGCCAGAGAACCTGTTTATGCTCAGGCGCTAACTGATTCAGCCATTCGCGTAATTGTTGTTCAACGTCAGGCGCGGGAGCCATAGCCTTTCCTTATCGTCTCTTGTCGTGATTAAGCCTTGTTAAGGCTGCGCCATCTTAACGGCTTCGGCGATAAGCGACAACGGCGCACGACTTCACTTCATCCCCAACACTTTCACCAGAAAGCCCCATTCATCGCTGATCTCTTCGATCACCTTCGCCGTAGGCTTCCCGGCTCCGTGTCCCGCTTTGGTTTCGATGCGAATCAACGTCGGAGCATCGCCCGCTTGCGCAGCCTGCAACGTCGCCGCGAATTTGAAGCTGTGCGCGGGCACGACGCGGTCGTCGTGATCGGCAGTCGTCACCAACGTCGGCGGATATTTCACGCCAGTCTTTAAGTTATGCAGCGGCGAATAAGTATAAAGCGTTTTGAAATCCTCCGCGCTTTCTGACGAGCCGTAATCCGATGTCCACGCCCAGCCGATGGTGAACTTGTGAAAGCGCAGCATGTCCATCACGCCGACGGCGGGCAGCGCTGCGCCGAAAAGATCGGGACGTTGCGCGAGGCACGCGCCTACGAGCAGGCCACCGTTCGAGCCGCCCTGAATCGCCAGCTTCGGCGTTGACGTGTACTTACTCGCAATCAGCCATTCTGCCGCCGCGATGAAATCATCGAATACGTTTTGCTTTTTGGCTTTCGTGCCAGCGAGATGCCAGTCTTCGCCATATTCCGCCCCGCCGCGCAAATTGGCTTGCGCGTATATGCCGCCCATTTCCATCCACACCAAGTTGCGAATCGAGAAGGCAGGCGTGAGCGAAATGCTAAAGCCGCCGTAACCATACAGCAGCGTCGGATTGTTGCCGTCGAGCTTCAAGCCTTTCTTGTGCGTAATAAACATCGGCACGCGCGTACCGTCTTTGCTTTGATAGAAAACCTGCTTCGTTTCGTAATCGCTCGGCTTGAACGTGACCTGCGGCTGGCGCTGAATCTCGCTTAAATCCTTTTTCAAATCGTAACGATAAATCGTGGTCGGCGTCGTGAAACTGGTGAACGCATAAAACGTTTCGCTGTCGTTGCGCTTGCCGCCAAAACCAATCGCCGTGCCGATGCTAGGCAATTGAATTTCACGAAGGCGCTTGCCCGTCAGATCGAAGACGTTGATTTGGGCTTGCGCGTCTTTCAGATAAGACGCCATGAAATTGTTGCCGACCAACGAAACGCCTTCCAACGTTTCAGCCGCTTGCGGAATCAGCTCGCGCCAATTGGCTTTGGCAGGTTTATTCAGATCAATCGCAATCACACGACCACGCGGCGCGTTCAAATCAGTACGGAAGTAAAACACCGAACCATCATTGCCGACGAAACTGTATGCGGCTTCGAGTTCCCCAATGAGTTCGACGACTTTGCTGTTCGGCTGCGAAAGGTCTTTAAAGAATAACCGATTGCGCGGGTCAGTGCCTTGCCAGACATTGATGACGAGGTATTTGCCGTCTTCGCTGACATCGCCGCCGAAGCCCCATTCTTTTTGGTCTTTGCGCTCGTAAACCAATTGGTCGGCACTTTGTGACGTATCTAAAGCGTGGTAATAGAGCTTCTGAAAATAGTTCGCGTCTTCGAGCTTGGTCTTTTCGTTGGGTTCGTCATAGCGGCTATAGAAAAATCCCTTGCCGTCTTTCGCCCACGCCGCGCCAGAAAATTTCACCCACTTGATGTGATCGCTCGTGTCTTTGCCGGTGGCGATGTCGCGCACCTTCCACTCGTTCCAATCAGAACCCGAAGCCGCCAAACCATAAGCCAGATGCTTGCCGTCGCGGCTCACCGCGTAACCCGCCAACGCCACCGTGCCGTCGTTCGACAACGTATTCGGATCGAGCAATACGCGGCCTTTGTCCTGCGGAGTATCAGCGACATACAACACGCTCTGGTTTTGCAGCCCGTCGTTTTTGGTGAAGAAATACTTGCCGCCCTCTTTGAAAGGCACGCCGTATTTTTCATAGTTCCACAACTTGGTCAGCCGCTCTTTGATCTGCGCGCGTTGCGGAATCGCTTCGAGAAAGCCGAAGGTCAGCTTGTTTTGGGCTTCGATCCACGCGCGCGATTCGGCACTGTCAGGATTCTCAAGCCAACGATAAGGGTCAGCGACTTTGGTGCCGTGGTAATCATCCACTTGATTGCCTTTGGCAGCTTCGGGGTAAACGAATTTTTGCGTCATTATTTTGGGTTGGGATTTTGGTTGTGCTGCGAGCGTCAGGCATCCGCAAATTATGAGACTGGCGATCAGCCCCATTCGAGAAAGTAAAGTTCGTTTCATCTGAATGCTCAATGCCAGAAATTTGCGGCTAAAATTGAAAGAGGCAAACGATTTGGTTTCGTTTGCCTCATTTGGAATTTGGAGCGGGAGACGAGATTTGAACTCAGCGACAGAAGCAGAAACAGGAGGGTAGAAAGTAATAAGCCGGCTAATGTTTCCGCTTGAACCACAAACAGAATCATCGACAGTTAATGTAACCAGATAATCGCCCGGATTTGAATACGTGTGTGAAACATTGGGTCCGTTAGCGAAAGCCCCATCACCGAAATTCCAACTATATAAAATACCACCTGATCCACTGAAAGAAAAATCGGCAGTTTGATTTATACAAAGTGGATGAATAATTGTATTAAAATCCGGAATAACAGGAACAAAAGGAAGTACATTAATAATTACGAATGCAGTATCTGCTTTATTGCAACTGGACGTATCAGAAACAACAAACATTACATTATAAGTTCCAAGACTTGTAAATATATGATTGGCAGAAAATGAAGTATCAACGACACTTCCATCCATAAAGTTCCAGAAATAATTTCCACCGGTACTGCTGTTGTTTGAGAAAGAAACATTCAATGGGGCACAACCGCTTTTCGATCCCAGCACATTGACAGAGGCAATTGCAGGCGGATAAAATGAGATAAGCTGACTGATGGTTTCGTTTGCACCACAAACAGAATCATTGACAGTAAGTGTAACCAGATAATCTCCGGCATTAGCATAGGAGTGTGAAACATTCAAACCCATAGCGAAAATCCCATCGCCAAAATTCCAGGAATATGAATTTCCACCGGATCCTGAAAAAGAAAAATCGGCAGAGGGATTAAAGCAAACGGGATGCAGAGTAGTATTAAATGCAGGAACAATCGGAACAGAGCCAAGGACAATTACATTTACAAATGCAGTATCGGCATAATTACAACTCAATGAATCGGAAACAATAAACCTAACATTATAATTTCCGGGAATAGTAAAGGAATGATATGTATTAAATGATGTATCAATAGGACTACCATCCATAAAATCCCAAAAATGATTTCCACTGGTACTGCTGTAATTCGATAAAAAAACATTCAATGGCGCACAACCGATGGTGGCACCAAGAGCAGCGACAGAAGCAGAAACAGGAGGGTAGAAAGAGATAAGCCGGCTAATGTTTCCGCTTGAACCACATACCGAATCATCGACAGTTAGTGTAACCAGATAATCACCCGGATTTGAATACGTGTGTGTTGCATTAATTCCGGAAGAGGAAAATCCGTCGCCAAAATTCCAGCTATATACATTTCCTCCCGAGCCGCTAAAAGAAAAATCTGCAGATTGATTGCTGCAGTTCTGATGAACTAATGAATTAAAATCAGGAATGACAGGAACAAAAGGAAGAACATTTACATTTGTAATAGCAGTATCGGCTCTATTGCAGCTTAATGAATCCGATACAACAAAAATTACATTATAATTTCCTGGAATTGTAAATGTATGATTTGTATTGTAGGAAGTATCAACGACACTTCCATCCATAAAATCCCAAAAATGAGTTCCGGTTGTCGAACTATTATTTCCGAATGAAATGTTAATCGGAGTACATCCACTGGCCGGACTTAATGGGCCTATGTCAGCAACAACTGCGGGCAATAAAAAACGCACGGCATTTGTAATTGTATTGAAGTTCGATGGACAGGCAATATCAGTTACCGTTAATGTTATCAGGTAAGTTCCGCTATCGGCGTATAAGTGAGATGGGTTGAAAGCCGTAGTATCAAATCCATCTCCAAAATCCCAATGATAAAGAATACCTGAGTTTGAGGAAAGTTGAGGATTAACCAGGAAAGAATCACATGGATCTGTTTGATTTACTGAGAATGTTGCAGGCAACTGCAATGGAGCTATTACAGTAATTAAAACAAATGAAGTATCGTTCTGGTTACAACTTTTATTATTTGTTGCAATTAACATTACACGATAAACACCAGGAGAAGTAAAAGTATGTGTAGGAGTAGGTGAATTGCTTTGAGCAGTTGAATCTCCAAAGTCCCATAAATAAGATATACTGTTAATACTGGTATTGTCGAATGTCATAGTAAAGGGAGCGCATCCTGATGAAGAAGTCGTTGAAATACTTGAAACAGTTTTGTAAAGATTAAAAGCTAGTTTTAGAACACCATTGTTACAGTTGCGACTATTGTTCGTATTGGAAACTACACCTGG
>JANNUY010000830.1:0-4853 GCA_031414155.1 Acidobacteriota bacterium | reverse complement strand
AACGTGATGAGTTATAGTTTTTACTCTGATTTACAGGTAGTGGGGTGGAAATTTTTGTTTCTAAAAAACCTCGCTAATCCCGAAAGCATCACGTAAAATCTCAGTATACCGCCGTGCGGTGGGTAGTTATAATTTCTCGACGAAAAGCGAAGTAAATGACTGCATCGGTGAATTTTCCTATAACTAACTACCGCACGGCGGTAAACTGAGATGCCCGAAAATTTTCTTCCCACGGATGAAAACGTCATGACAACCCGATTCAAAATGATTGTAATTTTCGTCGCTGCATTAAGCGGATGGTGGGCCCTGCAACCACGAAATGCTGATGCGAATGCGTACAGGTCAAACAAGCTGATGACTCCGCGTGCTTTTCTGGAAGAGCATTGCGTCACTTGTCACAACAGCGCAAACAAAAAAGCAAACCTTGATTTGACCGCGCTCAAGGATGATTACACTGACCAGACGGCATTCGCTACGTGGGTGAAAGTGCATGACCGCGTGCGCGATCAAGAGATGCCCCCGAAAGGTGCGCCGCAACCAGAAGCAGCCGAACACACCGCCTTTCTAAAAAATCTTGCGCAGCCAATGATTGCTGCCGATGCCGCACGTATTCGCCGCGAAGGTCGTTCGGTATGGCGACGGCTAAATCGTTACGAGTATGAAAACACGTTGCGCGATTTGCTTGGTGCTCCATGGTTGCAAATCAAAGAATTATTACCCGAAGACGGCGAACGTTACCGCTTCAATAAATCTGGCGAAGCTTTGGGCGTCTCGCACGTACAAATCAGTCGTTATTTATCTGCCGCCGAATACGCGTTGCGCGAAGTGATGGTGCACAGTCAAAAACAACCGGAAACAATCACCAAACGTTACTATGCCCGCGAACAAAGAGCCTTCACGGCGCACGTAGAATTTTCGCAATTCAACACGGCTTCTGAACGTGCGACATTTCCGTTGATCGGCAACGTCGCCGCCGATGTCGCCGTACTCAAAAAAGATTCTCCGATGACCGTGGGCGCAGCCGATCCTGCCAAGCGCGAACTCGAAAGCATGGGCGTCGTAGCGAGTTCATACGAACCGCTCGAAATTCGCTTCAATCAATTTAAGGCTCCGTTTGCCGGACGCTATAAATTGCGCCTGAGTGCGCATTCATTTTGGGCTGGTACTGAAAGTGAAGCGAAGTGGTGGAAGCCAAGTCGCACCGATGCTTCCGCCGGACGCACGCGCGAACCGATTACGCTTTATGCTGAAATTCCGCCGCGCCAGATGCGATACCTCACGAACGTAGACGTGTCGCCCGAACCTACGGTGCAGGAAGTTGAAGTCAATTTGCTGAAAGACGAAACGATTCGTCCTGATGCCGTGCGCCTGTTTCGTTCGCGTCCACCGAACTGGCGCAATCCGCTCGCCGAAAAAGATGGACAACCCGGCGTAGCTTTTCGCTGGCTCGAAGTCACAGGGCCAATTCACGATGAATGGCCATCAAAAGGTCATCGCTTGCTCTTCGGAGATTTGCCGATTCACTGCAAAGACGCAGTCGCCGGACAAACATTGCTCGATGTTGAAGACGAAGAAACAGCGGTTGAGCAAGCCGCCAAACGTGCAAAAAATCCCAATCAAAAATTAACGAAAATTTGCGGTGTAAAATCCACCAATCCGCATGCCGACGCCGAAAAATTATTACGCAATTTTCTAAACCGCGCCTATCGAAATCCGCTTCCGTCTATCGTCGAAGAAGACACAAATCGCTTCTTGAAAATTTTTGACGCTGCGCACAAAACAAGTGGCAGCTTCACCGAAGCAATGATTACAGCCTATTCCGCCGTGCTGTGTTCGCCCGCGTTCACTACACTGGAAGAAAAACCGGGACGCTTGGACGATCACGCCTTAGCTTCACGCCTGTCGTATTTTCTCTGGAATTCCGAACCCGATGCGAAATTGCGTGAACTCGCGCAGCAGAATTCCTTGCGCAAACCCGCCGTCTTGCGTACGCAAATGGATCGCCTGCTCAGCGATGCAAAATCACAGCGATTCGTAGATTCATTTCTTGATTACTGGCTTGATCTGCGCAAAGTGAATATAACTTCGCCGGATGAATTATTGTATTGCGATTACTACCTCGATGATCATTTGGTCGAATCATCTACGCTCGAAACGCGAGCATTTTTTGCTGAATTAATTCGCGGAGATTTGCCTGCGCGTAACGTAATCGCTTCTGATTTCTTGATGATTAATGAACGGCTCGCGAATCACTACGGCTTGTTGAATGTCCAAGGTTCAAACATTCGTCGCGTAGCCTTACCGCCCGATTCCGTACGTGGCGGATTGCTCACACAAGCCAGCGTACTGAAAGTCACCGCGAACGGCACAACTACTTCGCCCGTAGTGCGCGGCGCGTGGATGATGGAACGCATCCTCGGCAAACCCGTGCCGCCACCGCCACCCGGAACAACTGCTATCGAACCGGATGTGCGCGGCGCGACGACAATGCGGCAAATCCTCGACAAACATCGCAACGATCAGAGTTGTAACGTCTGCCATAAGAAAATTGATCCGGCTGGTTTTGCGCTGGAAAACTTTGATGTCTTCGGCGGCTTCCGCGATAAATACCGCGCCTTAGCCGAAGGAGAAAAAGCTCCTGGCATTGGCAAAAACGGGCAAAAATTCGCGTTTCGTTATATTCAACCTGTAGACGCTTCTGGTCAGTTGCCTGATGGTCAAAAATTTCAAGGCGTGCGCGAATTGAAACAATTGCTGCTCAAAGACGAACGGCAGATTGCGCGCAATTTGACCAATCAACTCATCATCTTTGCGACCGGCGCGTCTGTGCAATTCAGCGACCGCCCGAAAGTTGAATTAATTTTGGATCGCGCGGCGAGCAAAGGCTATGGCGTGAAGACATTGATACAATTGCTGATTGAGAACGAGCTGTTTCGGAATAAGTAACACTATCAAGCTATAGGAGAATAAATGCTAAGAAATCGAATTACCCTCCTCATCCTTCTTCTTATGGGGCTATTGCTCTTGTCTCCGTATGCCTATGTTGCTGCGCTAGATAGGGATACTTTAGCCGCCGGTGTCGAAGTGCGGGTGCTGAGTGCAATTGGGATGCGGCAGGTAGTGTTAGACCTTGGGCCGAGGTTTGAGCGCGCCACTGGACACAAGCTCAACGTCACCTTTCACAGCGGTGCCTCGATACTGAAACGCGTAGAGGGTGGCGAAACCGCAGATGTCGTAATGATCCCGCGTTCCGGCATTGACCGCCTGGCTGACACAGGCAAACTTGTGGCAGGCTCTGTAACCGACCTTGCCACCTCGCTTGTCGGCGTTGCCGTTCGCAAGGATGCGCCCAAGCCGGACATCTCTTCGCCTGAGGCGTTTAAGCGCGCGATGCTCGCTGCGAAGACAATTGCGTGTACTGCTCCGGCGACTGGCGGCTCAAGCGCACTACATGTCGCCAAGGTCTTTGAGCAGCTCGGCATCGGCGAGTCGGTAAAATCTAAGTTGGTGTTCTCAGGCGCATCACAGACTGAGGCCCCCGGCGAGCTGGTTGCCACCGGCAAGGCAGAGATTGCAATTCACCAGA
The DNA here is from genome assembly GCA_031414155.1 of Acidobacteriota bacterium. Lineage (GTDB taxonomy): Bacteria > Acidobacteriota > Blastocatellia > RBC074 > RBC074 > JACPYM01. The sequence goes on along the minus strand of JANNUY010000830.1, from coordinate 1,267 downwards.
TGCAGGAACTGATGGCAGTGCCCGGCATTGAGATCGTCGGGCCGCTGCCAGTCCATCTTCAGGAGACGTTCCTGTTTTCGGCTGGCGTCCTGATCAGTGCTAAGGATGTAAAGGTGGCGAAGGTGCTCATTGAGTTCCTTAGTACGCCAGAGGCAAAGGCCGTGATCAAGGCGAAAGGGATGGCTCCTGCCACTCCGTGACGGATGTGCCGAGACGCCGCGCATAACAGCGGAATGCACCCAACGCCTCTTCAGCATGCCTCTTATGTACATTGCGCAGGAACGCAGGTGATGACGCGCGTTAGGCACAATCGGGCAAAGTAAACACGAATCATCGTTTTTGCGACTGGCGCGCGCCCGTGCAATAACGCTGATTCAACTGCTTATCGAGAGCGAGTTGTTTCGGAATAAGTAGCATTTTGAATTGATACAAACGTTCTTGTCTCCGCGCTGATGTCCAAGCGGGGGTGCATCATATAAAACCCTGTCGTTGATGCCGTCAGGTAAATTTGACTTTCATCTTTCAGTCCCGCTCGTCTGTGAATATGAATCGGTGTTGAAGCGTAGCGAACTCAAGCTAATCTGGACGATGGATGAGATTGACGAACTGCTCAACATTATTTGTTTGCTTGGCGTCAAACACGAGATTTGGTATTTATGGAGACCGTTGCTGCAAGACGTAGGTGACGAGTTTGTGGCAGAAGTGGCGGTGACAGCACAGGCCGAAGCCATCGTCACGCAGAACACCAGAGACTTCAAAGGCATGGACAAGTTCGGCATCAAGCTGCTAACGCCCAAAGAGTTTTTGCAAAGAATAGGAGAAGCAAAATGAGCGCAATTACCATCGAGGTACCCGAATCACTTTTCGGAAAGCTCAAAGAAGTGGTGGCAAAAGATCGAAGTACACCAGAGCAATTCGCGTTGCTTGCCCTAGCCGAGAAGCTATCAAGCGTCATAACCGTAGAATATCTAGAAGAAAGGGCCAAACGCGCGAAGCTCGAAAGATTTGAGCAATTGCTGGCAAAAGTGCCGGACGTAGAACCTATAGAAGGCGACGAACTCTAAACTAAGATGAAACATAACTTTTCCTACCTACAATCCAGACGCAACTTTTTGCAACAGACTGGTTCCCTTGCAGCCTCCGCCCTGATGTTACCGTCCGCGTTGCAGAGGAGTGCCAGTAACAAGTTCAAGTTAGGATTACAGCTTTTCACGATCCGGGAGGCGATGGCGAAAGACTTGCGCGCGACCTTCCAACGGATCGTGGA
>JANNUY010000829.1:0-1595 GCA_031414155.1 Acidobacteriota bacterium | reverse complement strand
GTTTGACGCGGGCTATTTCATCGAAACCTGGAAGCAGGCTACGGGCCGTTCCGATCACGACAAGCTGCCGAAGGTAAACGGCTACGAGTTGGTAAAACAGGCGAGCAGTCTGTTCAGCCATAACGCCGCGATGGAATTCGCCGCCGCGCTGATTCGATTTGACGACAAAGCCATTCAACGCGCGCACCTGCAAAAAGCCGTCGCGGGAGCCGATGCCGATGCGCTGTTGTCACGCAACCTGCTGACGCATTTCAGTGATCGTGGACGCGACCTCGCCGCCTTGCGCGCCAGCGTAGGGCTATAACGATACGCCGCAGACCTGTGGCACAAGATGGCATCTTGTGCCACAATCCAGCTTCCTGAAATTCACTCACATCAAGAAGCCTTATGAACGTATTTCAATTCACCCGCGAGTTGATTGAGGTGGAATCCATCACTTTCAACGAAGGCGCAGTCGGTCGCTATCTTCGCGATTTTTTGGGCGATTACTTAGGCGACGCGGGCTTTGTCGTCGAGACGCAAGCCGTCACCGAAGACCGCGTGAATGTCTATGCCAAGCTCGGCGATCCGCTGGTGACGCTCTCGACGCATATGGATACGGTTCCGCCTTTCATCCCTTCGCGCGAAGACGATAAGCACATTTATGGACGCGGAGCCTGTGACGCCAAAGGCTTGATCGCAGCGCAGATTTTTGCGGCGAAAAAACTGGCCGAAGAAGGCGCAAACAACATCGGCTTATTGTTCGTCGTGGGCGAAGAAGACGGCAGCGACGGCGCGAAACTCGCCAATCACATTCCCAATCGCAGCAAGTATTTGATCAACGGCGAACCGACCGAGAGCCATCAGGCGCTGGCGACCAAAGGCGCGTTGCGCGTTACGCTCGAAGCGCATGGCCGCACGGCGCATTCGGCTTATCCTGAACTGGGCGAGTCGGCGATTGAAAAGCTGTTGGATGTTCTGCAAGACATTCGCAAAGCCGAGTGGCCGACGGATGAGAAGCTCGGCCCTACGACTTGCAACATCGGCAACCTGAGCGGCGGACGCAAACCCAATGTGGTTCCCGATATGGCCGCCAGCGAACTGATGTTTCGCATCGTACGCGACGCCGACGAAATGTATGACCGCGTAGTGCAACTCGTCGCGGGACGCGCGAACATCAAGCGCGGCTTTCACCTGCCACCGCTGCATTTGAATGTGGTCGAAGGAATGGAACACATTCCGACCAGCGTGGTACGCTTCGGCACTGACATTCCGTGCCTGTCGAATTGGGGACAGCCGCTGCTTTTCGGCCCCGGTTCGATTCACGACGCGCACACCAAACACGAATTCATCATCAAAGACGATCTGGCCGAAGCCGTGAACACTTACGCCGCGATGGCGCGCAAGCTGTTGGCGGCGGCCTGACATTTTTTGTAGTGTAGGTTCTCAACCTGCCCTACACGCTTTATGTTTCATTAATCGGACAGGTTGAAAACCTGTCCTACATATTTTTTAGGAGAGACCAACCCTGTATGCCGACTGCAAAAATGACGCACGATCCTGATTCACCCGAATACCAAGCCGCTGAATGGCTGACCACGATCAACAACGCTTAC
>JANNUY010000828.1:0-6028 GCA_031414155.1 Acidobacteriota bacterium | reverse complement strand
GAAAAGTTATCGCACCCCGGATGGGGTGCCGGACAATCAATGAATCGCAAAAGCCATTCTTGTCCCGCGCTCCTGCCGGAGTGCAACGTCAATAATGACGGCCTCTCCGGTGGTTTCACCACCGGCTACCATCCGCAGCGCATCCGGCGCAAAGAGAGCGTCAAGCTCAAATAGCATTTCCTGATCGCGTAACATCAGTTATTAACCCGCGCTGCAAATTTCTTAAGGTGCGAATGCAAAAAAACGACGAGCTAACTCAACGAATTCTGCGCTTCAATCGAGGCCGTCACCCGCAATTGCTGCGGTTGAAATATGACAAGATGCGCACGAATGCGTTCATTTTTTTGCGTGGCACTTGCCATTTGTTCTTTGAAGACTGGCCGCAGAAATCCGTCTTAAACGAAACGCCGCGCGTATGGATTTGCGGTGACCTGCATCTCGAAAATTTCGGCTCATACAAAGGCGACAATCGGCTCGTCTATTTCGACATGAACGATTTTGACGAAGCCGCGCTCGCGCCTTGTACGTGGGACGTGGCGCGTTTGATGATCAGCACGTTGGTGGGCGCTGAAAGCCTGGGCTTCAAGGAATCAACAGCATTGTCCTTGTGCGAATCCTATCTGGCTTCTTACGTCAAAGCCTTGGCGACGGGGCGAGCGCGTTATGTCGAACAGGAAACTGCGCGCGGTTTAGTCAAAGACTTGCTCGTTCGTTTAAGTACGCGCACTCGCAAGGATTTTCTGAACGAGCGCACCAAAGTCGTCGCGGGGCGTCGCCAGTTTCGCACCGATCATCCGCGCTTACTGGCAGCAGGCGCACTCGAACGCGACCACGTTAAAGCGTTGCTCAAATTGTGGGCGGCGCAACAAGTTGAACCGGCTTTTTACAAGTTGCACGACATCGTGCGCCGCGTCGCAGGCACGGGTAGTCTAGGCGTTGAACGATTTATTTTGCTGGTCGAAGGCAAAGGCAGTCCGCACGCCAATTATTTGTTGGATTTGAAAGAAGCGCGTCCGTCGGCGTTACAACCTTTGCTCACGCACCTGAAATTGCCGCAACCGCGTTGGCCGAATCAGGCAGCGCGCGTCGCGGAATGTGAACAACGGGTGCAAAGCACGCCGCCCGCCTTGCTCGCCGCGATAAACTATAACGGCAAGTCTTATATTCTGCGCGAGCTGCAACCGACGCTTGATCGCGTGAGCCTGATAAGTTGCAAGGGCAACATCGCGCAATTGCAACCCGTACTTGAAACGATGGGCGAAGCGACGGCCTGGGCACAATTGCGCAGCGGCGGACGGCAAGGCTCCGCTATCGCCGACGAACTCATCGCCTTTGCCCAACGACCCAAGTGGCAACGCGCGCTGTTGCAATACGTCAAAAGTTACAGCCAGCAGGTGAATGACGATTACCTAAAATATAGTCAGGCTTACGATGCTGGAGCTTTCAAAACGGCGCGCGTACGGTGAACCTGGTGGCGTGGGCAGATTTGAGTTTGGCAACGACGAACTTGAACGAGTTCGTTTAGATAAACTGATAAGAAAAAAGGACGATCCCTATGAAACTAAGCACCCTGATGTTGGTAATGGTATTGGCTGAAACCATTTTTGGTTTGGGCTTTTTGCTCGCGCCGGGCGTGATGATGGAACTCTTTGGTGTGAGCGGCTCGCCAATGTTGTTTTTCATAACGCGCATGTTTGGCGCGGCGATTATCAGCTTGGCGATTTTATTTTGGTTGAGCCGCGCTGTCACAGAAGCTGGGGCAAAGCATGCGGTTGTGATTACCGGATTGGTTTACAACCTGCTAGCTACTTTTTTGATTGGTGGAGCGGTTACTTCCAGCCTCATCAAGTCGTCGGCTTGGGGCACGGTTGGATTACACTTTCTGCTGACGGTGGGATTCGCGTATTTCGCATTTATGAAACGTGCTTGAAAGCAGGCTAGGAACGAGCGATATGGATAATCAATCAGGATACTCGCAACCCGCAAAGCGTTCGCGCCGCGAATTCTTGCAGCAATCGGCGAACGGCATCGGCACTTATGCGTTGGCGTCAATGTTAGCTGACGATGTCGCGGCAACTCCGCACTCCGCACTCCGCATTCCGCAATCGGCAAAGGCTCCACATTTTCCCGCCAAAGCTAAAGCAGTGATCTTGCTTTTCATGGTTGGCGGGCCAAGCCAGATGGAAACCTTTGACCCGAAACCGATGCTAAACAAGATGCACGGGCAACAGATGCCTGCGTCGTTTGGCGAAGTGAAAAGCCAGTTCGTCAAAGCAGGTACGCCGTTGTTAGGTTCGGCGTGGACATTCAAAAAGCATGGGCAGTCGGGGTTGGAAATCAGCGAGTTGTATCCGCATCTGGCCACGTGCGCCGATGACTTGGCGGTGATTCGTTCGTGTTATTCAGAGAGCTTTGTGCATGCGCCCGCGATGTATGAATGGACATCAGGCCGCGTGTTGCCAGCGCATCCTTCGTTGGGCAGTTGGGTGACATACGGGCTGGGCAGCGAAACCAAAAATTTGCCAGCGTATTGCGTGATGACGCAACCGCAAGGCTTGCCCGAAGGCGGCGCGCCGATGTGGGGTGCGGGTTATTTGCCTGCCGTTTATCAGGGGACGCAATTGCGCAACGGCGCGACACCGATTTTGGATTTGGCTCCGACGAACGGCAGCAATCGCACGCAGCAAGGCAATCTGCTCAAGTTCATGCGTCAGATGAACGAGGCACGGCTCCGTGCTGATGACAACGAATTGGCGGCGCGCATTGAGGCTTATGAACTCGCCTTTCGCATGCAACAGCACGCGCCCGAAGCCGTAGACCTCGCTCAAGAAACCGCTGCGACCAAGCGGCTTTATGGCGTTGACGAAGCTGATACGCAGGAGTTCGGTACGCGCTGTTTGCTGGCACGGCGGTTGGTCGAGCGCGGCGTGCGCTTCGTCACGTTGTTTTCAGGCGGCGGGCCGGTGAGTTCGCAATGGGACGCACACGACGACATCAAGGGCAATCACGAACAGATGTGCCGCTGGACTGACAAGCCCATCGCCGGTTTGCTGAAAGACCTGAAATCGCGTGGCTTGCTTGACAGCACATTGGTGATTTGGGCGACGGAATTCGGTCGCACACCGGTGTCGGAAAACGGCAAAGGCCGCGACCACAACCCTACAGGCTTTTCGATGTGGATGGCGGGCGGTGGCATCAAGGGTGGGCAGGCCATCGGCGAAACCGACGAGTTGGGATTCAAGACGGTGAGTCAGCGTTACCACGCGCGCGACATACACGCGACAATGTTGCACCTGTTAGGACTTGATCAAATGAAACTCACTTATCTCAACAACGGACGCCACGAACGCCTGACTGATTTTGGTGGTACGGTGATTGAACAACTTTTCAGTTAAGCCTCGCGGTTTATGCATACTTCGAAATAAGACGAGATGAGAATGATTCGTAAAGAAATCGTTGGCCTCTTGGTTGTTTTGGGAATGGTTTGCGCTACGTCACTGATGGCGCAACCGACGGCGACGCAAAAGTACCTGCTGTCGGTTGAACGCATTTTCGACCGTGCGCCGCATTCTGCGTTCACCGATTTGATCGAACACCGGGGCGTTTTGTATTGCGCCTTTCGTGAAGGCACCGGTCACGTGCCGGGCAAAGAGGGAACCAACGGCGTCATTCGCGTGATTGCGTCGCGCGACGCACAAAATTGGCACTCGTTCGCCTTGCTGATCGAGGCGGGCGTTGATTTGCGCGATCCGAAACTTTCGGTCACGCCTGACGGACGTTTGATGGCGGTGATGGGCGGTTCGCTATACGAAGGCGAAAAGCTGGTCAGTTATCAATCGCGCGTGGCCTTTTCTAATCGTGCGTTGACGGATTTTGATGCGCCGCAACTCGTCAGGCTCGACGCCAAAATCAAAACCGACCGCGACTGGCTGTGGCGCGTGACGTGGCACGGGCGGACTGGGTACGGCGTCGTTTATCAGCAAGACGGCGAAGAAACCAAAGCGCATTTGCTGAAAACGACGGATGGCGTGCGTTATCAATTCGTGACGACGTTCGACATTGCGGGCAGGCCGAATGAGACGACGCTGCGCGTCATGTCCGATGGAGGAATGATAGCCTGGGTGCGGCGCGAACGCGGTTCGCAAAACGGATTCATCGGTGTGAGCCGCGCGCCTTTTACGCAATGGACGTGGCGGGAAAATCCGGTGCGCCTGGGCGGGCCGAATTTTATCGCATTGCCGAATGGCAAGTTGCTGGGCGTGACGCGCGGTTATCTGCCTGACCGCAAAGCCAACACGTATGTAGCACAGCTCACGCGCGAAGGCGGTGTTGAGCCGTTGGTTACGCTGCCCAGCGGTGGTGATACGAGTTACGCAGGCATGCTGGTGCGCGGCAACGAAATCCTTGTCGCTTATTATTCCAGCCACGAAGGGAAAACCGCGATTTATCTGGCGCGGCTGTCGCTTGCGGCGTTGAACTAAACTTTTTCAAGCAGATTTTTTTTAATCAGGAGCTTTGAGCAATGACACGAATGACTAGCTTGCGCCGGATAACCTACGCAACCTTGTGGCTGCTCTGCGGCTGTTGGTTGACCTTGCACCTAGACCAGCGGGCGACGGTGCAAGCCGTACAAAACAACCGTCTGAATTTGATCTGGATCGTACTCGACGACATCAGTCCGAACTTGGGTTGTTATGGCGATGCGCAAGCCATCACGCCGAACATGGACCGCGTCGCGCGCGAAGGGGCGCGGTTCACGCGGGCTTTCACGCATGCGCCAGTATGCGCGCCCAGTCGTTCAGGTTTGATGACCGGGATGTATCCGACCACGATGGGTTCGCATCACATGCGTTCGAAGCTCATCAATCCGCCCGAAGTTTTCACCAAGTATCTGCGCGATGCGGGCTATCAAGTCGCGTGGCCGGGCAAGGTTGATTGGAACTTCGATGACGGCGGCACTGACCCGACCAAGTTCAATTATCAGCCCAACGCGCAACAGGTTGATTCGCGCAAGGACTGGTTGAATGAAGCCCCGCCATCGAAGCCTTTCTTTCATTACTTGAACTTGAACATTACGCACGAAAGCCAGACGCGCGCCGATGCCGCACTGCACGCCAAAAATACCGCGCGACTCAAGCCGCATGAGTTTCATAAGCCCGCCAACATGAAGCTGCCTGCGTTTTATCCTGACGCGCCAGAAATTCGCAAAGACCTGTCGCAGTATTACGACGACATCACGGCGGCTGATTACATTGTGGGCGATGTGCTGGCGTGGCTCGAAAAATACAAAGTCGCTGAGAACACAGTGGTGATGATTTTCGGCGATCACGGACGCGGCATGCCGCGCAGCAAGCGGTGGCTGTGGGACAGCGGCATTCGCGTACCGCTCGTCGTGCGTTGGCCCGGCAAGCTCAAACCGAACACGGTGCGCGAAGACCTTGTGTGCTTTCTGGATTTCGCACCGACGACGTTGTCACTGGCCGGAGCCGAAATCCCCGCGCGTATGCAAGGTCAGATCATTCTCGGCGATAAGACCGCGAAGCCGCGTCAATACGTGTTTTCAGCGCGTGACCGGATGGATGAAGTTTACGACCGCATCCGCAGCGTGCGTGGCACGCGGTTTCATTACTTGCGCAACTTCGCGCCCGAACTGCCTTACGCGCAGTTTCTCGCTTACAACGAACAGAACCCTACGATGCAAGTCTGGCGACGTTTGAATGACGCAGGCAAGCTGATCGGTGCGCCTGCGTTGTTTTGGGCGAAGACCAAACCGAAGGAAGAGCTTTACGATACGCTGAAAGACTCTGACGAAATCAACAATCTGGCGAACGATCCCAAGCACCAAAAGACGTTGCAAGCAATGCGCGGGGCTTTAGATAAATGGATCGTCGAAACCAAAGACCTCGGCGAACTGCCCGAAGTCGAACTCATCAAACGCGGCATCGTCAAAGATGTGTTGACGGGCGGTTACGATCAACGACCGAAACAGTAAGGCAAAGTAGGGCAACCTGCCGAGGTTGCGTGGCTC
>JANNUY010000827.1:0-4626 GCA_031414155.1 Acidobacteriota bacterium | reverse complement strand
GCAATTGACTGACGCTCATTTCTTGCGCATTGAAAGGCAGTTTCGTCACGGCGCACAACCTAAATTCAACCTGCGGTTTTGGCAAGCCCAGGCCGTTAATCAATTACATACACTCTAACCCTTATCGAAGGGTAAAAGGAGAAATTGTGAGTCAGAGAGAAAATGTTGCTGTGAAAGACTTGCCAAGCCATAACGTTCGAATTATTACTCGCGACATGTCAGAATTCACTAGGCTTTACGCTGCCACAGTTAAAATACCAAAAGATTTGGCTACTCAGATTGAAAAATTTTCTATTTTTATTATAAACAACAGTGACAATGCAATCACTGCATACCAAGTTAAATGGGAATTTGTGCAAAAGAACGGCAAAAAGGTTTCAAAAACGACTGCTCGTTCTAATTTTGATTCGTTTTCTGCGCTAGGGCGGGAAAATCAACCCCCGATCATTTCTGCTCATGCTAAGTATTTTTCAACAATATTTGATGAGATTGTTGTTAATCAAGATGGCGCAACAGTAACACTTGTTAGTGACCAGCCCCAATTTCCTGAAAATATGAAATCCATAGTTCAAGAAAAGCTCTCAAACGATATTCTAGAACTGCAAAAGCTCATGGAAAATTGCACTGAGTGGAGTGTTAGCCTAGATGGTGTGTTCTTTTCAAACGGGACTTTTATTGGTCCAAATACTACGGATTATTTTGAAAGGGTAAAAGCTAGACTAGATGCAAAAATTGAAGTGCTAAATGAGATTTCTCGTATCTTCGCTCTCCCCGCAACAAGTCAAGCGCAGAGTCATGCTGTGGTCTTTAAATATGCAGAGCGGCTTCTAAAAGAGACACCAGCAAAAAAACCGGGTTTTAGCGCAGAAGCTTTTTATGATAGATCAAAACACAATTTCGCTAAAGAAATAATAGGTCAACGAACCAAATCTAGCGACGAGCAAGCAATCAAAAATGTCTTAAATGAAATGCCATATAGGCACATAAAGCTTGTTAAAATGTGATCCCCAAGGTTATTTCAATTTAGCCACTTTTTTTAGTGCGGCATTACTGAAAGGGCTTACCTGAATAATTCAGGTAAGCCCTTTTGAATTTTTTGTCGGTGAGTGATTACTGAAGATGAGCTCCTTAAACTTAGCTTTAGTGCTTTGACAGATTCATAACCAGCCCGGGCTGTGGTATATCATCAGCCCATGTCACTTGACCCAAACGGACAGCGCCAACTCATCGAAATGTATGAAGCCCGCGAGGCGATTATGCAGCGCATCAATGCCGATGCGGTGCGGCCTGACGCCGATTCGGTGTTGGACGTTGATCGCTTTTTACAGGCCGCCGTCACCGAAATCGGCCAGCGCCTGACCGTAGACCGTTGCAACGTCATTACGCCTTCGGCTGGCGGAGGCTTTCGCGTCAGCCACGAATACCTCGGCGCTAATGACCTGTCGCCGGGCATTGGGTTGAACATTCCGCTTGCGTTGATTCCGCTCGAAACGATCAAGAAGTATTTGCCGCAAGCCAAGCATTACGCGATGGACGATACGCGTGCGTCGAGCATTCCGCTGTGGGCGCGCACGACATGCCAGTTGATCGGCACGCGCTCGGCATTGGTTGCACCTTTCGTACTCGATGACGAACTGTTCGGCGTCATCGGATTGCAATACTGCCATCAGCCGCATCATTGGTCTGAGACCGAAATCCGGCTGGTCGAATGGCTGGCCGATCAAGTCAGCGTAGGGTTGCAATACACGCGGCTTTATAGCGAGAAAGAGAAGGAAGTCGAACTCACCAGAGCGTTGCTCGAAATCTCGAACGACATCAACGCGCGCACCGATTTCAGCCAGATCACTGACCTCGTGATTGGCCGCGCGCTCGAATTGCTCAAGGCTGATTACGGCTGTCTGGCGATTCTGGATAACGCGGGCGAACAGTTGCACTTCGACGAATTGCGCGCACGACGCGGTTTCGATTTGCGCCGCAATGTGGAAAACCGATTTCGTGAAGCGCGCACTTTGCGGCTGCCCGATCATCCGACCATCAACGCCTTGATCGAAGAAGGCGAAGTCTTGCGATTAGAGGACGCGCGCCAATCGCCGCTCGCGCGTTATCTGTTTGCCAACGTGATTCGCGGCAAGTCGGCGTTGGTCGCGCCGATTCGCAACAAAGAAAAAGTGTTGGGCATCATCGCGTTGGTGTGGCACAGCGCAGCGGCGCAGTTCAGCGAATACGACGTGCAATTGCTCAACGGCCTGTCGAGCCAGTTGGCGACGGCGCTCGAAAAAGATCGTCTCGCAGCCGAAGTCATTCGCCTCAAACGCGAACTCAACGACGCACGCGCGGGCGAACGCATCATCGGCGCTTCGCGCAAGATGCGGCGCGCGATTGAGATGGCGCAATCGGTGGCTGATAGCAATACGACGGTGTTGATCGGTGGCGAATCGGGTACGGGCAAGGAACTGATTGCCAGTTTGATTCAGTCGAGTTCGCGGCGCGCGGCGCGTCCGTTCATCAAAATCAATTGCGGCGCGATTCCGCAATCGTTGCTCGAAACCGAACTCTTTGGCCACGAACGCGGCGCTTTCACCGACGCACGTTCGCGGCGCATCGGGCGCTTTGAAGAAGCCCACGGCGGTACGCTGTTTCTGGATGAAATCGGCGAGATGCCGCTGGCGGCGCAAGTCAGCCTGTTGCGTGTGTTACAAGACGGCGAGTTCACGCGCGTGGGTGGCAACGAAATCGTCAAAACCGACGTGCGCGTCATCGCCGCTACCAATAAAGATTTAGAAAAAGAGATTGAAGAAGGCCGCTTTCGCCGCGACCTGTTTTATCGGCTGAACGTTTATCCGATCAACTTGCCGCCCTTGCGCGAACGCAGCGAAGACATCGAACAACTCTCTGCGTTTTTCATCGAACGCTATCAGGAAAAAAGCGGCAAGCGGGTCAGCGGATTAGCCGACCGCGCGTTGCGAATGCTGAAAAATTATTCGTGGCCGGGCAACGTGCGCGAACTCGAAAATTGCCTCGAACGCGCCGTCATCGTCGCCGCCGGTCGCCAGATCACCGAACAGGATTTGCCTGAAGCCATCCGCGGGCAAAGCAATGCAGATGCGGCTACGATGATTGAACTCGCGCTGCCGACGACGATGGAAGCCGTCGAACGTTTGGTGATTCATCACACCCTGCTTTTCACCAACGGCGACAAAGCCAAAGCCGCGCGCCTCTTGCGCATCGGACGCAAAACGCTCTATCGCAAGCTGGAACAGTATCGTGATTGAGTGAGAGGCCGAGGCAAAAGAGAGAATATGGAACAAACGGAAATAACGGAACAGACGGAATATGTTTTTGACCATTTAGGCCTTTCCGTTTGTTCCGTTATTTCCGTTTGTTCCGTATTCTCTCTTTTAGTTTGCCAATGGTCGTGTGATGGGCCGCCGCATTGATTCACGACAGGCGAAAATGGTGCGTTCGCCATTCGCCAGATATTCGCTGATGACATCAGCCAGCAAGTTGATATAGGCCGCCTGATAGTAAATCGCCGGTTCAGTGATCTGCCATGAATTCTCAGGCCAACTCGTATTCCAATCTTTGTATGACTTTTGCGCGGGCTGATTGACCGGCGGCGCAAGCAGCGGCCCGCGATAGGCCGGGTCGGGCTGAAACGTAGGGTTCATTCCGCCCATCACGTAACCAGGCGCGGGGCCGCGTGGTGAGGTTAGCGCGTTGTCCCAATCGGTGAGGTCGCCCATCCAGATGTGATACATCTCATTGGCCGATTTCTCTGCGCCGAAGCTCGCCATATTCGTCAGTTGCACCATCGTCAGCGGATTGACGCCGTGCAGGTAATGCAAATATCCGGCGGCGGTTGAGCGATAAGTCGCGTCGCGTGCGGGGTCTACGGCGTGGCGAATGTGCGCGGTGAAAAGCAATCCGGTGATGCCTTTGATTTGATTGCTGCCCCAAGTGTAATCCTGCGTTTGCATATGCGAGCGATAAGCGTCGGTTTGATTGAGCGCCGCGCCGAGAAAGTTCGCGCCGTTCATCGAATTTTGTTTGCTGCGTTTGATTGCGGTAACAACGGTTTGGCTCACGTTGGGCAGACTGGTGAAATACAACAGCGCGTCTTGAATCCAACCCTCAAAACCGAACCAATACGTCCATTGCATCAGGTGCGCGCTGGTGTAGTTGGCTTCGACGTAGTTGCGATATTTCGCGTCGTTCGTCAGCGCGTAAAGATGCACAGCGGCGGCGAGGCGATACATATTGCGCGTGTAATCGTCCACTTCCGCCGTCGCGCTTTGAAAGCCAGTGTTGGGATAAACGACGTTCGGATTGGCTTCAGCCCACTGCCACGCTTGGATGGCGGCTGCTTGCAAACGCGCGGCGTAATCAGGCAGATGTGTTTGAAAAGCCATCGCCGCATTAGCGAACGACATCGCGCCCGACAGCGTCGCCGAAGTGCTGGTCGGGCCGTAATAACGCAACGCGCGGTCGGCGCTCACCGGCGACGTGCCTTGAAATTGCGTTACGCTTTGTTTGCTCAACACCGCGCCGTCGGCTTGCTGCATGCGCAACAGCCAATCCAACTCCCACTTGATTTCATCGAGCAAGTCCGGCACGCCGTTGCCTGAT
>JANNUY010000826.1:0-3364 GCA_031414155.1 Acidobacteriota bacterium | reverse complement strand
CGACCGCTGCGCCTGCCGGTGTTGCACCTGCGGCTGGCGCGGTTGCGCCGCACTGAAAGGAGTATGAAATGGAATCAGTCTTAAACATCGCAGACATTGAAAAACAATTCGAAGATGAATGGGTTTTGGTAGGCGAGCCACAAACGAACGAAACGTTTGAGGTACTCAGCGGACAGGTGCTTTGCCACGGCAAGACCCGCGATGAGGTTTATCGCAAAGCCATGGAGCTACGCCCAGCGCGCTTTGCCGTAATCTTCACGGGCGAGTTGCCCGCTGGCGCGGAGTTCGTCTTATGATCTTTCAGTTTGACCCAAACGCTGCTTTGCTGCTGGTTCGGGTTGAGTTGGTTGGCCCTACCGGCAAAGCCTTTCTGAAACTGGCGCTTGATACGGGAGCGACGCGCACGCTGATCAACCCTGAGATGCTCACCGCTGTCGGCTACGATCCTGCACAGGCAGCCAGCTATACAGAAATCACTACGGGCAGCCGCGTTGAAAGAACCGCCGATCTTTTCGTTGCTCGTTTAGCGGCACTTGGTCATGAGAAATTGAATCTGAAAGTGCATGCCCATGCCTTACCTTCACGCGCCAGCATTGACGGATTGCTTGGCTTGGATTTCTTTCGCGGACTGAACTTGAACATAGATTTTCGTAGCGGGGTGATCACGCTCGCTTGAGGGAGAGACACTTGATGATTATTCCACGCGACAAGTTATGGTTATCTCTCGGCTTGTTGGTATTGCTTTCAACCGCTTGCCAACAGCAGCAATCCACAAAGCCAGCAAGTCAACCTGAGTCAAAGCCACCGAGCAGCGTTACGGCCCAGTCGTCAGCATCGCCGGATAACAGCCGTTCATCCATTGATGAGCAAATTGTAAAAGCGGCTGGTCAGCGTTTGTCGTTGGATTACGCGGCATTACTGAAGGACGCTGGTGGTGAAACCCTTAAAGATGCAATTGATGAAGCGCAAGTCACCCCGTTAGCTTCGGGGCATGTTTTGATTGGTTACGCCGGCGGGCTGTACCGACTCAACCAGCAAGGGAAAACCGTTTGGTCTTATCCCGGCTTAATGATGTTGTGGAGCTACACTTACGTGCCTGCCACCAATTTGATCTACGGCACAGCCGCAGACAACGTTATGTTTATCCTCGATGCGGCTACAGGGAAAGAACGCTATCAGATAAGCCGCAATGGTTCGGCAGGCTACGGGAAAACGATTCCGTACGGCACAGACGGCTGCTTGATTATTGAGCCGCGCGATGAATATCGAAACCGGCAGCCTCCGGGAGGCATTCTTGTTATGGATAAGCTTGAGGCTTGGCGTGGGTTGAAGCCGTTGTGGGAGATTGAAATTCCTCCCGAAGCTGAAATTGCTGTTGTCGCTGGAAAAATTTTTGCGACTATGAAATCGGACAAAGCAGTTTACGTAAAAGAAATCTATCCGCCAAAATAACCGCATTCTCAATTCTGAGAGATTGAAATTTATGACAATCAATGCTGTCCCCATCCTGCTGGCCGTGCTCGGCATCTACGCTATCGCTTACCGCTATTACAGCGCCTTCATCGCCGCGAAAGTGCTGGCGTTGGACGACGCGCGCGTAACGCCTGCGCATCGCTTCAACGATGGAGCCAATTTCATCCCGACGAATAAGTACGTTTTGTGGGGGCATCATTTCGCGGCGATCAGCGGGCCGGGGCCGTTGATTGGGCCGGTGCTGGCGGTGCAGTTCGGATTCCTGCCCGGCCTGTTGTGGCTCATCACCGGCGTAGTGCTGGCTGGCGCGGTGCATGATTTCATCATATTGACGGCTTCAGTGCGCAGCGATGGCAAGTCGTTGGCTGAAATTGCGCGGCGTGAGATTGATCGCGTAACAGGCGCGGTGGCTACGTTTGCGATTCTGGTGATTCTGATTGTGGCGCTCGCCGGCGTAGGTTTCGTGCTGGTCAATGCGTTGGCCGAAAGCGCGTGGGGCATGTTCACGATTGCGATGACTATTCCGATTGCGCTGTTGATGGGGATGTATATGTACCGCTGGCGCGACGGTTCAGAACGCGCCATCACCGAAGCCACCATCGCCGGTGTCATCCTGTTGATTCTCGCTGTCGTCGGCGGCGAAGCCGTGCAACATTCCGCGCTCGGCCAATACTTTCGCTTCGGCACGACAGGCATCACGTTATTGGTCGCTGTCTATGCTTTTGTCGCTTCGGTCTTGCCCGTGTGGCTGTTGCTCGCGCCGCGCGATTATCTGAGTTCGTATATGAAACTCGGTTCGATTGCGTTGCTGGCGTTGGGCATTCTGACCGTAATGCCTGAACTCAAAATGCCTGCCATCACACCTTTTGTGCATGGCGGCGGGCCGATCATTCCGGGCAAGGTCTTTCCGTTCGTATTCATCACGATTGCCTGCGGCGCGATTTCGGGCTTTCACGCGCTGGTGAGTTCAGGCACTACGCCGAAGATGATTGATAAAGAAACACACGCACGCGCCATCGGTTATGGCGCGATGCTGTGCGAATCCATCGTCGGCGTAATGGCCTTGATCGCGGCGAGCGCGATGTTTCCGCACGATTACTTTCAGATCAACGTACCCGTCGAAGCCTTCGCCAAGATTGACGCGAACCTGCGCGCAATGGGATTCAACGAATCAAACCTCGAAGCCTTAACCAAAGCCGTCGGCGAAGAGCGCCTCGCCGGACGCACGGGCGGTGCGGTCAGCCTGGCCGTAGGCATGGCGCAAATCTTTTCGCGCATCCCGTTTATGTCAGGGCTGATGAGTTATTGGTATCACTTCGCCATTATGTTTGAGGCGCTGTTCATCCTCACGACCGTTGACGCAGGTACGCGCGTCGCGCGCTTTATGATGCAAGAGACGCTCGGCCTTGCGCATAAGAAATTTGCGCAAACCGACTGGTGGCCCGGCGCGATCATTGCCAGCATACTCGCCGTCGTTCCGTGGACGTATCTGATTTTAACGGGTTCGATCACGACCATCTGGCCGCTCTTTGGCATGGCAAATCAGATGTTGGCTTGCGTCGCGTTGTGCATCGGCACGACCTTTCTCGTCAATCGCGGCAAGGCACGTTATATGTGGGTCACGGTGTTGCCGCTCTCGTTCATCGCCGTGATCGAACTGGTCGCAGGCTATCAAAACCTGATGAACAATTACCTGCCCAAACAACTATGGCTCAACGCGAGCATTACGATCTCGCTAATGATCGGCCTCGTTATCGTCATCGTCGGCTCCGCGCTGAAATGGCATCGCGTGGCAATTAAAGGCGAATCGCATCAGGGGTGAAGCTATGTGGAGTGCTGCGGCTCGACGCAGCTTTTCATTCGCAGCGAACAGCTTACGGTTCTCCTTAGT
>JANNUY010000825.1:0-5205 GCA_031414155.1 Acidobacteriota bacterium | reverse complement strand
CAGATAGCTTCAGGTTTCGCTGCTGCGCGCCAGCCACGATTGCGGCGGCCAGCGGATGTTCGCTGCCACGCTCAAGGCTGGCAGCCCGACGCAATAACTCATCTTCGGTCGTACCGTTGAGCGCGACGACCGAAGTCAGGCGCGGCTTGCCTTCGGTGAGCGTACCAGTCTTGTCCACAATCAGCGTGTCAATCTTCTCGATGATCTCAAGGGCTTCGGCATTCTTGATGAGTACGCCCGCCGTGGCTCCGCGACCTGTTCCCACCATAATGGACATCGGCGTCGCCAGCCCCAATGCGCAAGGGCAAGCGATGATCAGCACTGCGACAGCGTTGACAATCGCGTGGGCCAAACGCGGCTCAGGCCCGATCAGCGCCCAAACGATAAACGTGATAACAGCAGCCACAATGACGGCGGGCACAAAGTAAGAAGAGACCGTATCAACCAGTCGTTGAATCGGAGCGCGGCTGCGTTGCGCTTCACTCACCATGCGCACGATCTGCGCCAACAGTGTTTCACTGCCGACGCGCTCGGCCTGCATGATAAAACCGCCCGTGCCGTTCACCGTGCCGCCAGTGACTTTGACTCCCTGGCTTTTCTCGACCGGGACCGGCTCGCCCGTGACCATTGATTCATCCACCGCGCTCGTCCCTTCGATAACTACGCCATCCACCGGAACCTTTTCGCCGGGGCGAACTCTGAGCTTGTCTCCGGGCTTGATGTCATCCAACGAAAGCTCTTCTTCACTCCCATCATCAAGCAATACTCGCGCAGTTTTCGGAGCGAGATTGAGCAACGCTTTGATGGCGCTGCTGGTCTGGCTGCGCGCGCGCAGTTCCAGCACCTGCCCCAACAACACCAGTGCCACGATCACCGCCGAGACTTCGTAATAAAGGCCGACTTCACCGCCATCACTGCGGAACGAAGCCGGGAAGATGTTGGGAAAGAAAGTCGCAATGACGCTGTATCCATAAGCCACTCCGGTACCGATGGCGATGAGGGTGAACATATTGAGGCTGCGATTGACGACGGAAGCCCAACCGCGCTGGAAGAAAGGCCAGCCCGCCCACAGCACGACCGGCGTAGCGAAGGCTAACTGCACATACTTGAGCAGCCCCATCGAGACCGCGTGCTGCACCGGCTGACCCGGAATCAGGTCTGACATTGCGAGCAAGAGCAAGGGGATGGTCAGGATCAAACTGAGCTTGAACCGGCGTGTCATATCCAACAGCTCTTCGTTCTCTACTTCAGTACTTGTGATCGTTTTGGGTTCCAGCGCCATTCCGCAGATTGGGCAAGAGCCAGGCGCGTCTCGCACGATCTGAGGATGCATGGGGCAGGTGTATTCCGTCTTGGCTGTCGGTGTTGCGAGAGTTTGTGACCGCTCCAACTTCGTTGCGATTGGCGCTGAATGTGCCTGCATTATTGTTTCCAGTTGTTTGTCATTAAATTTTCCAGCATCGCGGCCTCGCATTTTTTGTACCTAAGCGCGAATGATTCAATGGCTTACTTGCCTTCCACCTCTTTCGCTCGCATCGTGTGGAACTTCGCCATGTCATCGGCTTCCAGCGCGAGAGCGTCAGCCGCCTTGCCGTACCTCTCGCAATGCAGCCGCATCTTCTTGATGTAGCCATTCTCAAGCGTGTCCTTCGGATTTCGGGCGACCGTTTTGCTGTAATCAGCCAGCATCTTCCGGTGCGTTTCAGCTTCCTTGCGATATTCGGCGGCCTTCTTTTGATACTGTTCGGCGTGTTCCCGATGTTCCTGCGCCGTGTGCGGCATTTTCATGTCTTGCCCCATTACGTGGCCGGAATGATCCTGTTTGACACCTTGCGCCAATGCCGTAATTGAAAAACTGGCGGCCAGCAGAGCGCCTGCGGCCAGAGTTTTGATGGTTGCAGCCACTGTGTTGCGGTTGCTCTGTTTGCTTGTCGTATTCATGTTTTCTCCTGGTTGAAATTGAGTTGTCTGATTGTTCCCTTGCGGGGTTACGCTTGCGCGCGCGGCTGCGCGCGTCGCTTTCTCCAAACTGTGGGCGCTGACGGTGCCGCAGCAACCGCCCGCCTTGTCCACTACGGGCAAGCCCGTCTCACCGGTGTATTCCTTCATTACTTGCTACTTACTTTCGCTCGTCTGCGTTTGCGGGCGGCGCACAATCTCGACCGAACATTTGGCGTGCAACGCTACGGCCTGTGAGACCGAGCCGAGCAAGAAGCGTTCGAGCATTCCGTGTCCGTGTGAGCCGACGACGATCAAATCAGCGCCGAACGCTTCGGCTTGTTCGAGGATGACTTGCTTGGGCAAGCCGAGCAGCACCTCCGTCGTAACGTTGAGGCGGCGGCTTCCTTCATCGGCCCGGAGCTTGACTGCCGTTTTTTCGACTGCCGCATGTGCCCGCTCGCGGGCGGTTTTCTCGATCTCGGTATAGAGATTCATAATCCCGCTTTCCCCTGGATACATTGCCGGGGAATACGGCGGTTCGACCACCGAAATGACGCGCACCTCGCTCTCTGCCGGAAAATGTTGGCGACCGATTTCATCAACCGCCGCCTCGCTGTGTTCAGAACCGTCTATTGCCAAAAGTATTCTCATCACTTCATTCCTTCTGTAGTTTTGACTGCCTTCAAACCCGGCGGCAGGCGCGTCCGACCTACATCTTCATTTTCATCTTGCCGCCCTTACCGCCCTCATGCATTTTCGACATGGCGTCGAGGTGCGTGTGGACGCTGGCCGCCAAGCTGGAAACTTTCTTCGCATCAGGCGTGGCTGCCTGAACCTCTTGCTCCAGCGCGGTCAGTTGGTTGTTCAGTTCGGTATGATGGGTTTCCATCTGTTTCATCATGTCGGCCATTTTGGTGTGCATCTCGGCGCTCATCGCGTGCATGTGGTCTTGCCGATGGCGATTCATTTGATCGAAACTGCGCCGCATCTCGGTCGTGGCAGCGCGCGCGAATTCGACATTGACGGAACCGGCTTTGACCGTATGTTCGTGCAACGCTTGGGCGAATGCCGCCAGATTCTGGTGGTAAGCCATCGCCAAAATATGATGTGGCTCCTTAGCCATTTCCATCATCATGTGGTCGTGCGCCAGCTTGCCTTGTGGTGCTGATTTAGCAGGAGCTTTTTTGGTTGAATGGCCCTCATGTTGTGCGATTGACGTGGCGCTGAAAGCTCCTAACGAGAGAACCAGCAAGATCGTTGAAATTACTTTTGTCTTCATCTTATTTTTCCTTTAGGACAGTTTGAGATTTGTCTCGGCGCGTGTCTCTCACGCCGAGACCACAGGCACGGCAAGCCAGCCGCCGCGTTCTGAACCGTCTGATAAATTTCCAATTTTCACACGAATGATTGGCTACTCTGGGATAAATGGCGGTTCAGTATTGGACGAGTTCGGAAATTGTTTCGCGGAGCAGGTGACGAGTATGGACTTCACTTTGACTCATACAATCCGGGCGCAAGGGTTTCAGTTTCCGGTTTAATACCGGGACGTTGCCGCATTAAATCGAGCGCGAAATAACAGAACACGACTGCGCCGACGGCGAAAATCGTGTCGCCGATCATGCGCAACCAGCGCAAGGTTTGCATCGTGTCTGTCTGCATGAATTCGGAACTGCGCGCCGACCAATACCCGACCGAAATGGATTGGTAAGTTTGCATCAAACCGACGGGCAAAAGGCTCAATACGATTTCGAGCAACATTCCGATATTGATCGCCCAGAACGCGAACCGAATCGGTTTTTCTTTCCATTCAAGTTCGGGGTTCATCGCTCGCATACAGAACAGCAACAAGCCCAGGCCGAGCGTGCCGTAAACGCCATAAAGCGCGCCGTGCGCATGCACCGCCGTCGTGTTCAAGCCCTGCATGTAATAAAGCGCAATCGGCGGATTGATCATAAAGCCGAAAATTCCCGCGCCCACTAGGTTCCAAAATGCGACAGCAACGAAAAAATAAACCACCCATTTATATTGCTTGAGCCACGGACGCATTTTTGAGCGGCGAATATTTTCGACTGCTTCGTGTCCGATGAGCAGCAAGGGCACGATTTCGAGCGCGCTGAATACCGAGCCGAAGGCAATCGCGACGGTTGGCGTTCCGGCAAAATAAAGATGATGCAGCGTGCCGATAATGCCGCCACTCAAATAAATCGCGCCCGACAACAACGAAGCCCGCGCTGCGTTTTCAGCCCGAATGACGCCAAGTTTGGCGAACAAATACGCGATGACGACCGTGGCGAAAACCTCGAAAAAGCCTTCGACCCACAAGTGAACTACCCACCAACGCCAGTATTCGACCACCGAAAGATGCGAACGCATTCCGTAAAAAAGTCCTGGGCTGTAAAACAGCGCAATGCCCGCCGTCGTCAATAGATAAAGCACGATCAACGATTTCGGCGCGCCTTTTTGTTTGAGCGCGGGCAGGGCAGAACGCGCAATCAGGAACAGCCACAACAGCAACCCAATGAAGAGCGCGGCTTGCCAGACCCGGCCCAAGTCAACGTATTCATACCCTTGATGTCCGAACCAAAACCACATATCGCCCGGCAGCAGATGCATCACTGACAGCCATTGCCCCGCCATCGAACCAAGTACGACGATCAGCAACGCGCCGAATAAAACATTGACGCCGAGCCGTTGATGTTTCGGCTCGTAACCGCAAATAAACGGCGCGATAAAAAGCCCTGCCGCCAGCCACGCGGTGGCAATCCAAAAGATTCCGAGTTGCGTGTGCCAACTGCGCGAGACGACATAAGGCAGATAATCTTGCAACGGAAAGCCATAAAGTCCGCCGCCTTCTACGCCGTAATGTGCCGTGACGATGCCCATTACGATTTGCAGCAGAAACAGCAGCGTCACGACGAAAAAGTATTTGACCGTCGCGCGCTGCGAAGCCGTCAGGTTCGCGCTGATTAACGGGTCTTGCTGCGGCACCTCATCGGTCACACTTTCAGTTTTACTTTGCGCGTAATACCAAACCATCCAGCCGATGCCGGCGAGCAACATCATGATGCTCACGCCCGTCCAGATAATCGAGCCGCTCGTCGGCACATTGGCGACCAGCGGTTCGGGCGGAAAATTGCTTGTATAGGAAATCGTATCGTGCGGGCGATTGGCCGCTGAAGCCCACGCCGTCCAGAAGAAAAACGCGTTCAACTGTCGCAATTTTGTGAGGTCTGACTGCGCGTTTTTTTGGATGGCGTAATCTTT
>JANNUY010000824.1:0-12518 GCA_031414155.1 Acidobacteriota bacterium | reverse complement strand
TCGCGGCTTTGGTTTCGCCTTTGCGCTGGCGACTGAGCAATGAGAGGGGCAAGGCGGCGCCGACCAGAAAGGAAAACGAAGGCTGAATCAGGTCGTGCAACGAGCAACCAATCCACGCGACGTGCGACTGATGCCACGATAGAAAGCGCCAGAATCCGCTGTCAGGCAAGGCTTTTGAGATATGGCTGAATTCCAGCACTTCGGCCATCATCAGCAACATCACGAAACCGCGATAAGCATCGAGCGACGCGAGGCGTACGACAAATGAAGAACCTGCGAATTCGTTGGATGGGGGGGCGGGTACAATCGGTTCGACTGCGGAGACAGCAGACATAGCGGCTTTTCCTTTCGAGGGGAAAGATCGGTTGATAAGCGGTGAGGGAAGATTTTCCATTTTCCATTTTAGATTTTTCATTTGCTATTGCCTGCGAGTGACGCCGAAGCAATCACAAATAAAAAATCTAAAATGGAAAATAAAACGTTCAGCTACGCCAAACCACGCGCCCCGCCACAATCGTAGCGACCGGAGCGCCTTTCAGTTCCCAGCCGTCAAACGGCGTGTTGCGGCTTTTGGATTGCGCTTTCGCCGCGTCCACTTTGATCGTTTTGTTCGGATCAAAAATCGTGACATCGCCCATCGCGCCCACCGCTAAACTGCCGCGTTCGGTGAGGTTGAAAATGCGCGCAGGTCGGCACGACAGCAGGTCTACCATCTGGCTCAGCGTGATAACGCCGCGATTCACAAGACGATCCAGCGTCAGCGCGACAGCCGTTTCTAAACCCGTAATGCCATTGGGCGACTGATCGAATTCGAGCATCTTTTCGTTGGCATGATGCGGCGCGTGATCGGTGGCGATGGCGTCAATCGTACCGTCGCGCAAGCCTTCAAGCATCGCGTCAACGTCAGCCTGCGTGCGCAAGGGCGGAGCCATCTTGAAATTCGTATTGTAACTGCTTTCGTAAACCGCCTTGTCGCTCAAGACGAAATGATGCGGCGTGACTTCGCAGGTCACACGCAGCCCGCGCGCTTTGGCTTGACGCACGAGTTCGACCGAGCGCGCCGTCGAGATATGCGCAATGTGTATGTGCGCGCCAGTGATTTCAGCCAGCATCAAGTCGCGCGCTACATGCAGGTCTTCGCCAATGCCAGGCAGTCCGCGCAAGCCCATCAGCGCGGAATAATCGCCCTCGTGCATCGCCCAGTTTTTGACGCCGCAACAGTCTTCACAATGGTCTACGACGGGCAGGTCGAAATCGGTGGCATATTCCATCGCGCGCCGCATGATGCCTGAATCCAGCACCGGCTTGCCGTCATCACTGATGGCGACGATGCCCGCTGCTTTCATCTCGCCAATCTCAGCGAGGTGTTCGCCTTTCGAGCCTTGCGTAATCGCGCCAATCGGAAACACATTCGCCAAGCCCGCCTTGCGCGCCTGATCGAGCATGAAATTCGTCACCGACGAATTGTCATTGACCGGCTTCGTGTTCGGCATACAACACACCGAAGTAAAGCCGCCCGCGACGGCTGCGCGTGCGCCCGACTCGATGGTTTCTTTGTATTCAAACCCCGGCTCGCGCAAATGTACGTGAAGGTCAATGAAACCGGGTGCTACGATCAAGCCGATAGCGTCAAATGTCTCGACGTTTTCAGCAGCAAGGCTTTCGCCAATGGCTGAGACTTTGCCGTCACGAATGAGCAGATCATGTTGCGCTTCGAGTTGTTGCGAAGGGTCAATGAGAGTGCCGTTTTTTATTAGTAAAGATGACATCATTCCAAATTTATCATTGCAGATTTGAGATATGGCTATTCGCCTCCCGCCAGCAAATACAACACCGCCATTCTCACCGACACGCCGTTGTTCACCTGATCGAGAATCAATGAATAAGGCCCGTCGGCAACGTCGGAATCAATCTCGACGCCGCGATTGATGGGGCCGGGGTGCATCACGATTACGTCGGAGTGGGCGAGTTCAAGACGGCGGCGGTTGAGTCCGAAGTAAGTCGAGTATTCGCGCAAAGACGGGAAGAAGCCGCCGGATTGCCTTTCCATCTGGATGCGCAACATCATCACGACATCGGCGTCGGCGAGCGCGGCGTTGATGTCAGTCGCAAACGTAACGGAACCAGCGGAAGGCGGCAGCAGATTTTCGAGTCCCAAGGGCAACAGAGTACGCGGGCCGGCCAGCACGACATGCGCGCCGAGTTTTGAAAGCAGGTGCGCGTTCGAGCGGGCTACGCGGCTGTGCAGAATGTCGCCGATGATAGCGATCTTGAGTCCGGCGATGCGGCCTTTGTGCTGACGAATCGTGAGCGCATCCAACAAGGCTTGCGTAGGGTGTTCGTGCGCGCCGTCGCCTGCGTTGATGACGGCGGCGGGAATGATTTTGGCGATGGCGTGCGGCGCGCCTGACGACGAATGCCGAATCACAATCGCATCGGGCAGCATCGCTTGCAGGTTGAGCGCCGTGTCAATCAGCGTTTCGCCTTTGGTTACACTCGAAGCCGAGGCCGTGATGTTGATCGTATCCGCCGACAACCGCTTGCCTGCAATTTCAAAGCTCGTGCGCGTGCGGGTCGAGGCTTCAAAAAAAAGATTGATGATGGTCTTGCCGCGCAGCGTCGGCACTTTCTTGATGCGCCGCGTATTGATGTCGCGGAACGTTTCAGCCGTGTCGAGAATCAAATTGATCTCTTCGACCGAGAGGTCGGCGATGCCTAAGAGGTCTTTGCGATTTAAGGGCATGCAAATCAGTGCTGAGTGCTGAGTGCTGAGTGCTGAGTAAAAAAACTCGGCGCTCAGAACTCCAGACTCAATGCTTTCGGCTGAAACCGCGCTTTTAACAAGACACGACTCAGCACTCAGCACTCAGCACTCAGCACTTTTTAAGGGTGTTCAACGACGACGACCTGTTCGATCTCGTCGTATTCAGGCAGCATCACTTTGATAATTTCATCAGCCGTAGTCGTTACGGTTTTGCCGACGTAATCAGCTTGAATCGGCAGTTCGCGCCAGCCGCGATCAACGAGAACGGCGAGTTGCACGCGACGCGGACGTCCGAAATCAATCAGTTCGTCGAGCGCGGCGCGGATTGTGCGTCCGGTGTAAAGCACATCGTCCACCAGAATGATCGTCCGGGCGGTGATGTCGGCGGGAATCTCGGTTTTGTTGACGACAGGGCGGTCGCCGACCGTGCTCAAATCGTCACGATAGAGCGTGATGTCGAGTGCGCCTGTGGCAACGGTTACGCCGTCTACTTCTTTAATTTTGGCGGCGATGCGTTCGGCGAGCGGTACGCCACGACGGCGAATGCCGACCAGCAACACATCAGATAAGTCGGGGTTGTTTTCGACGACTTGCGAAGCCATCCGCGTCAGCACGCGGTTCATATCGCCCGCCGTCATCAGGACATATTTCTCTTTGAAATCCATAGGGGAAACCTTTGCGCGAAACAGAGTGTTATGGGTTTACTGCGTCAGAAATGCGAGTGCGTGAAAGCGGCGAGAATATAGCACGGGCCATTAAGACTGACGAACGCTGAGGGCCAAAACGACGAAAGCCCGCTGCGGGGGCACTCCGGCAGCGGGCTTCATACGGCGAGTAAGTTGTTCAGTTACCAACGGCGGCGATTGTTGTTGCTGTAATTCGTCGGATAACTATTGTCATAACCGCGCCGGAAGCCTAAGCGGTAATCGGCATTGCCTTTGCGATAGTGGCTCGAGTTGTTCGGGTCAGGGATGCGATTGGTTTGGCGATCTTCCTGCCCGCGCCGCAAACCATCGCGATAGCCCTTCTCTTGTTCTTCGTTGGCAAAGCCGCCATTGCGGTTGTTGCGGCTGTTGCCGCCATAGTAACCGTCATCATAAATACCGCCACGGTTGTTGCCGTATCCGCCCTGATTGTTGCCCTGATTGTTGCCCCGATTGTCACGATTGTTGCCATTGCGCGGATTGCCATAGACGTCGTGATCATGTTGATCGCGCGAACGGCGACTGCGATCTTCGTAACGATCATTACGATCATTACGATCATTGTTGCGACCATTATTACGACTGTTGTCGCGGCCCAACGGCCATTGCGCGAAACTCGGCGTCAACGAACCTGCCACCATCATCAACGTGACGACTGCCATCAACGAAAGCGCTGCATTTTTCAATGTTGTTTGTTTCATACTTCCTCCCACAGAACCTTTGTTTCAACTTTCCAGCCCTACGTCTGGATTCAATGACAGGAATAAAGCAAAGCCCGCGCCACAGCTCCCAATGCCCTGAAAACACATAGTTTCACTTAGATTGCAGCCGTTTTTTTGTCCTCCAAGGCATTGCCAAAGCATTGCACGACACGATATGCGTCAAGCGGCTAACCGATAACGGGTACTCATAATGCAAAACGGGAAGCCGTTCCCACGAGCGGCTTCCCGTTGAGTTGGTCGCCCACAGCGTGAGCGATTACTTCATCGTAATCATCACCGTGTTGGCGGCTTTGCCTTCAGCAGTGAATTGAAAGTCAATCGTGGCGCGTCCTTTTAACGTCGTAGGCAATTGCAGGTTGAGTTGGTCGAGTCCCACCAAGCTGCCTTGTGCGCCTGCGTAAAGAATCGGCAGGCTCACCGGATTCGTCGCCGCCGTACCGGTATTGACGATGCGGGCGGTCAGCATGTTGATGCCGGTGTTCGCACGCCAGCCCGTCCCAAACAAAATCAGGAAGAGCTTGTCGGCATCCAACCCCGTCGCCGGGCCGAAATCAATCGGGATGGGGACGAATTTCGCCGTCGCCGTGTCGTAACGTGCGATGGGTTCATAAGTTTGCGAATTGTCTTTTTTAACCCGCAAGACCAATCCCGATGGAATGCCCGAACCGGAAGCGTTTGCGGTAAAGATCGCAGGCCCCACTTTGATGATGGTGGCCGTGCCTTCTGAACTCGAACCGCTGCCGCTGTTGATGGTGACTTTAGCCACGCCGAGCGCCGTTTGATCGGGAATCTGGTAGTTGATCTGTCCTGGCGAAACGAAGAAGAGCGGCGCGGGGCGTTCCGTGCCGTTGGCATCTGTCACCAGCACACGCGTCCCTCCCAATACCGTCGGCAACGGAACCGTTCGCGCTACCAGTGTCGAAGTAGCGAGGTCTACGCCAAAGGCCGCGACGATTGTGCCGTTCGTGATGCTTTCAGCTTTGTAATTCGCGGCTGATACCGTTGCCGCTTTGCCGGGCGGCGGCAGCGGCGCTGACAGAATAGCCACAGTGCCCGCGCGGTCAGTCAGCGTAATGCGTACGCGATTAACCGTCGGACGCGTGCTGGCGTCAGCGAAGCGTTTCACGATGGTGAAGCCCTGTCCCGGCAATACGCCCATCGTCGTGATTTCAGCCGCCAGCGGGAAGCTCGTAGGCGCACCAACCGCTACGTCAGATTTATCCAGAAACTGATAGCTGACCGAGGTCACGTCACCATTGGTGTCGTGCGCCGAGAACGTGACAACGTGTTCGTTCTGTCCGTTCTTGCTGATCGTCGGCAACGCAAGCTGGCGCGGCGTGATTGGATGAACGAATTGCACCGTCGTGAGAGTTTTCGCCGTGATCGGAATGGTTTGCGCCGTGCCTACGCTAGGCGTGAGGGTCAGGCCAGCAGTCAGGTTTTCCGGGATGAGTTCCGCCGCCGCCAGATTGGTTGTGCGGTTCACGGTGACAGGCAACAGCGGCTGATAAACCAGACGGAAGCGCCGCGTGACGCCGCCATTGATTTTCAACGGAGCCGTTACCAGTGTTTCGCTGCCCGTCGCTTCAGGCAGCACGTAAACCGGGAAGGTCGCGCTGTCATCAGCGTTGCCGATCTTGCCGCTGGTCACATCGGTGCCCGTGCGACGCAAGATCAAGTTGAGATCAAGCGGCGCTACGCCCAGGTTTTTCACCGAGAAAAGTTGCGAAGGCAGGGTCGTCGCCAGTTCGCGCATGGCAGCCATCGCGGCAAAATCGAATTGCGTCTTGCCTCCGTCAATCGTGAGTTGCATTTGCGCAGGGGCCGCAGCCACCGAAACGCTCGCCAGATTGTTCGTCAACGAAGGATCAGTGGTCGTGGTCGAAACGTTGACGTTGTGCGTCAGCGCCGAACCTTGCACTTGCGCGCCTACGACTTTGGCAACAATGCGCACCGTGGCAGACGCCGCTGCGTTCAAGCTCGGATAAGTCACATTCACGCCGTCAGCCGTGGGCGTACATGTGCCGCTAATAAGTGGCGTGCATTCGGTGATGACCAAACCCGGCGTGAATTTAGAAGCCGCGACCACGGCCAACGCGACGCTCGGCCCTACGTTGGTGATCGTTAGCGTATAGGTCAATAAGTCGGCTTCGAGCGCGGGGTTGCGCCCATCCACACGCAAGGCCGCCGACAAATCAGCCCGCGTGACAAAGCGAGTGATGGTAGAAGCCGAATTATTAGCCGTGAGAATGTCTGACGTGGTTGAGGCGAGGCGCACCGTCGTAGTGAGCGAAGCCCCTTCAGCAATCGCGGGATTTGTGGAAGTAATGATCGGCAAGATGCCGACTTCATTGCCCGCCATCGTGGTGCGGCTGAATTTGACCGAATTCCCCGACAGGCTCACCGTCCAACCGGCGGGTGGGTTTACGGTCGCCGGAGACACGCCCGTCGGCAAGGTCACGATTACGTCAACCGCATTGGCAGGCGTCGCCGTGCCGTTGCGAACTGTCGCCGTGTAAGTCAGCGGCGCTCCCGCTGTCGCCGGGTTGTTAGCCGCTGAAACCGAGACCGCCAGATCGGTGCGCGGAACCACTTTGGTATTGTCACTGCTCGTGTTGTTGACCGTATAAACGTCGTTCGCATTGGCACACGTCGCCGTGTTGACCACGAGCGCAGGCGCGTTAGCCGCGACGTTGACGGTGAGAAAAATGACGCTGACCGCTTGCGACGCAATCACATTCGGGTTCGTGCAAGTTACGGTTTGACCGCTGGCGCTGCACGTCCAACCGAGACCGGCGTAACTCGCATAAGTCAATGGAGCAGGCAGCACATCGGTCACCGTGACCGTGCCCGAACTGGGAATCACGCTCAGATTTTTCACCGATAACGCATAAACGCCAGTTCCCCCTTGTCCGAAATCTCCGGCGTGGGTTTTGCGTATTTCGAGGTCAATGCCATTTCTGACGATGGTGGTGTCGGTCGCGCAATTGTTGGCAGCGTTAATATCACCCGGATGAATCACGCACACGCGATTGACTGAACTGTCTGCCGCACCGGAACCGACCGCCACCGTCAAGGTAATCGTCGAGACTACGTTGGGCGTGCCGATCACATTCGGCGTCGTGCAAGTCACCAGTTGTCCGTTGGCAGAACTGCATGTCCAGCCCGGACCAGTGCCTGAAACGAACGTCATACCAGCGGGCAGCGTGTCTTCGACGGTAATCGGCGCGATGGTAGCCACCGGGCCGATGTTTTTGACCAAAATCGAATAAGTCGCATTCGCGCCGCGCATGAAAACGCCGATGTGCGTTTTGCTAACGGTCAGATCAATCGGCAAACCGGGCTTCACTTCAGAGGTCAACGATGCAGTGTTATTGGCCAGATTGGTTTCGCCCGGCGTACTGCACGTAGCGGTATTCGTCACCCGCGGCACGGCTGCGGGGCCGACACCCACCGAGAGCAAGACCGTGCTTTCGGTATTCGCATTCAACGTACCGCTAAATGTGCAAGTCACGACCTGGCCTTGCGGGCTACACGACCAGTTCGTACCTGAGTGAGAGACGTAAGTCAGCCCGGCGGGCAAAGTGTCTACCACGGTAATCGGCGCGGTACTCGGCGCATTGCCCACGTTGCGCACCACCAGTGAATAAACGCTGGTCGCACCATTACCCATCACGGCGGCGACCGTTTTTCGCATGAGCAAATCTACGACGTTTGAAAGTACGTTGACCTCAAGCTCGTTAGAGCGTACCGGGTTGTAAACGGCGTCCCCTGAATAATCTACGGAAATGTAATGCCATCCCGCCGGCAAAGAGTTGGCGGGAAAGCTGATGCGCGCTTGCCCGTTGGCATCAAGATCGAAGGTGTCTAACACCCGCACCGTCTCGTCATTGAAATTGTCGCGGAACGTGACCTTCCCCGTCGGCTTGCCGCCCGTCGCGCGTACGGTGACTGTCACCGTGACCGCATTCGTCACCAACGGTGTGGCAGACGGCGTCACGGCAAAAACGATTTCAGGCGCAGACTTACCTGACAGCCGCACTTTGTAGGCGCTGCGACCATAAGTGAACGCGTAAAGATGCGAAACGCCATTGCTGGAATTGAATGACAGCGATTCCGTCACGGCGTTGGCAAAGCCGGTGTTTTCTACCAGCCAGTTCGCACCGCTATCGGTTGAGACGAATACGCCGAGGTCGGTGCCGACATACAGCACGTTTGTTTTGCGCGGGTCTACTAACAGGCAATGCACTGGAATGTCTGGAATCCCCGTCGTGCCAGTTCCGTCAATCGCCGTCCACGTCACGCCTGCGTTCGTGGTTTTGTAAACGTGCTTGTCCGTCGCCAGCGAGTTAAACGACGAGTAAGTGGCATAAGCAACGTTGGGGTCTACCGGATCCCACGTCAGCCATGAGACGAAACCGGAGCGCGGGCTTACGCTTTGCCAAGTCGTCGCCGCATCCGTCGTCAGGGCCGCGTCGCTGCGGTAAATGGTTCCAGTGCGTACGCCTGCCAATACGCGGTTGCCGTTTTGCGGCGACACGCCAATCGCAGTCACTTTATCTACCAATTGCGTACTGGCCGCGTTCCAGAATTCAGCTTTGTCTTTGGTGCGCCACAGCGTGCGACCGCCAATCCACAACCGTCGCGCCGCGCCTGGATCAAGCGTGAAAGGCGTCACGTACTGGAAGTTATCGTCCCCTTCCGTAATGCCGATGGTCGCGGAATACCAAAAGGTGCCGTTGTTGTAAGTCTTGTAAAGCGAAAGCCCATTATATTCGGCGTAAACCGTGTTGATGTTATTCGGATCAACTGCCACATAGCCGCCGTTCGCACTCGTAAGATCGTCCCAGCCGTTCACGCCGCGCGCATCGGTGCCATAAACCGTGCCGTTGTTTTGCGTACCGCCGAGATAGGTTGTGCCGTTGGGGTAAACCGTGCCGTGATGGAATTGCGTGATGTTCAGGTTGTTATTGAGAGTCGTCCACGTCACCTGGCTCAGGGCGGTGTCGCAAGGCGCGCGGTCACCTTTGGCAACCACCGCGCGCGCATTATCGGTGCGCTGAATGCCACCGTCGTTCACGATGAACATCTGCTGATTGGCTGCGCCGTTATATTGCGGGTGAAAAGCAATGACATGCTGGTCAGTATGCGTGGCTTTGTTCGTACTTGAGTTCCACCAATACTCCGCCAATCCCCAGGTGACGCCGCCATCATCGGAACGGAACAAATCAGTGCTTCCCATCCAAACCTTTTCCGGGTCGAGCGGATCAACGGCAAGCGCGTTGGAATGCCAGCCCTGGCTATAGGTCGAACGCTCAAAACCTCTGCACCTCATGCTAAATTGATAATAGACATTGGTCATCAACACGGTGTTCAAATCTACGACACCGTCATTGCGGCGCGGAGCCGTCCAGGTGCCGGGATCGCCGCTGCTATTCGAACGAAAGATCGCGTGCAATGCGCCTGACCGCTCTGGCTTGATGCTGGCCGACGAGGCGTAAATGATATTTTGATTGGAAGGAGCCAGCGCCAACGAGGTGCGCCCCATTTCAGGTTCGGTCAACACCTGCACCCAATCTTCAGAAGACTCAGCTTGCACGTTGCGGTAAATCGCCGCCTGATCGAACGAGCCGCACGACACGAAAATATAATCGCTCGTGCGATCCGTACGAATCACCAAATCAAGTGCGCCATAGCTTTCTGCCACGGCCAAGGCGCGCGTCCACGTCGTACCGCCATCCAGCGAACGCCACACGCCCGTGCGCGTAGCGGCGTAAAGGCGCTGGCTGTCATTCGGGCTGATGACCAAATCATTCACATAATAAAAGTCTGTCGTCACCGTCGCCGTCAGATGCGTCCAAGTCGTGCCGCCGTCCGTCGTTTTGTAAATGCCAAGGCCTCGATGGCTGTCGAAATTGCCAAAGCCTTCGCCGGTTCCCGCATAAAGCACATTGGGATTTTTCGGATCCAGCGCCAGCGAAGTCACGGCCAGATTGGGCAACAAATCGGTCAAGGCATTCCATGTGCCTCCGCCGTTCGTCGTTTTCCAGACGCCGCCGCCGATGCCCGCGATATACATAATGCCTGGGTTGGTTGGATGAATCTGAAAGGCGCGCGCGCGTCCGCCCAGATTGCCCGGCCCCAACGACACCCACGTACCGAGACGTTCATCTGCCGCTGCCCCCGGAGCCGCCGCCTGACGCGAAGGCAACACGCGCTCATCAGCCGAAGAGTAACGCGACATCGCGTCCATCTGCTTTTGGGCTTTCAGGTAACGTTCTGAAGGAATTTCGCCGCCTGGTTGAGGCGCACGCTTTTCGCTATACCAATCTGTCTGCTCGGCTTTAGGCTCAGGCTGTTTCGCCGCAATGTCTATGGGCGAACGACTGCCAACGCCTTGCCCGGTCTGAGCCGCCCAAGTCTTGGAAAATTCTGGCAAAAATTTCGGAAATAATTCAAAGGCCATCATGCTGACGGTCAACATTGATAAGCCCAACAAACATCTGAGACTGAGTTTCAAACCCATAATAGAAGCTCCCGGTCAGCATCTGCGCGCTGCGGCTTTTATCAGCGGCATCTGACCATCCATTCACCAACTCAATTGCCCGAAGTTACGACCAGCGACTCAGGCAAATTTCCTTAGAGCATGTAACATGTAAATTGAATATCCGCTATGACTTGAGAGGGATTTCGCCACCAAGAAGCACATAAACCACAAAAGGAAAGAAAGTTTTTGTGGCTCTTGTGCCTTTTTGTGGCGAAATCTCCGTCAGGTAAAGGCGAACACCAATTTTCAAAACAGGCTCTTAGCTTTAGCGCCGCCCCGCTTCAGCCTAAAGCGCGCGGCCTCACCTTATTGAACTTTTGAAAACGAGCCTGATTCCTATCTTGTATTCTCATTGAGAACAAGGAAAGAATGAATACGGTTCAGGCATTTTGATTAAGTGGGATACTGGTGCGTGCCAGACTCAATGTGGATAAGGGTTGCTGAGAGTCCAACAGACGGCGCGCAAATTACGCAAATTCGTTAGGCGAGTCAATCTATTTAGAGAGCTTTTAGCAGGCGAGACCAGGAAATCCCCGCCTTGTAAGACAAACACTGACAAAAATCTTTCATGACCAGTCAGGCGACCGCGCGCGCGACGAATTCCCGCAGCCAAACCTGCAACGCATCGCGTACGCGCCGAAAGACCGCTAATCGCTCTTCGTCCGTGCCGACGCCAGGCGCAGGCGGGTCTTCAAAACTTTGATGGATGCGCTGTGTGCGACCTGAGAACACCGGGCAAATTTCATTGGCGTGATCGCACACCGTGATGACGTAATCGAATTCCTGCCCGCTGAATTCGTCTACGTTTTTTGAACGATGGCCGCTCAGGTCAATCCCTAACTCGGCCATCGCTTGAATAGCTTCAGGCCGCACGAAACTCGCGCGCGTGCCTGCGCTATAAACTTCAAACCGCGCGCCTCCCCTTTGCTGCGAAAAATGGCGTAACAAGCCTTCAGCCATCTGGCTGCGTGCGGAATTGCCCGTGCAAAGTATCAAGACGCGAATCGGTGTTGGTTCATTCATCGTGTTTGTGTTCGTGAGCCGCCGCGTCATTGCCCGCAACCGGCTTGGTCTTAAAATCAAACCGCAGAAACTCCGTCGCCGTGTCTCCGCTGTTTGTCCATTGTTGCGCTTGCCATTGTGATTGCCCTTGGGTTTGCCCTTGGGTTTGATTGACATTCAGCCAATGCGTTTTGCCCAACGCCAGTTCAAGTCGCACGGCTTTGCTTTTCGCCCCACGCGCTTGCACCTTCGCAGGCGTAAGCGCCACCAGCAACGCAGGCGTGTTCGCATCCATCGCCAAGTCCAGCTTCCCGTGCGGCGCAATGACCAAGCGTGTAACCCGCACTTGTTCGTTCTCGAATTGCACTTTGGTCAAGTTTTCGCTCAGCGGCACGTCTTCACGAAAAAACTTCCCACGCAACTTCGCCACGTTGACCGGCTCGGTCTTGAACTCAACCCGCAAAAAATCGCTCGGCGTTTCCGTAGGGTTCTCAACCGCGTGGACTTCTTTCAGCCCATGATAAATGCGAAAGCTGCCCGCTTTCGTCGCTTGCCGCGTAATATTCGCGTAAGGCAAATCAATGTGTTTGAAAATGATCGGCCCACCATCGTTGAGATAGACATAGGCCGACGCGCGCTCGGTGTGAAAGTGCTCTGGAATCTTTTCGAGCGGGCCGTAATGCACCCGCGTCACCATCACCCATTCGTTTTCGAATTCCAGCTTATAGGCTTGCGGCGCGACTTTGAAAGGGTCTTGCGCCGCGACAGGCTGAACCAGC
>JANNUY010000823.1:0-3292 GCA_031414155.1 Acidobacteriota bacterium | reverse complement strand
AGCCGCGACCATTTGCGAGGTGAAGGCTTTGGTTGAAGCTACGCCAATCTCAGGGCCGGCGTGCGTATAGATTGTGCCGTCGGCTTCGCGCGTCATCATCGAACCTTGTACGTTGCAAATCGCAATCGAACGGCAGGCTTTCTCTTTGGCTTCGCGCAAGGCGGCGATGGTGTCGGCGGTTTCGCCCGATTGCGAGATGACCATCATCAACGTGCTGGGCGTGAGAATCGGATTGCGATAGCGAAACTCAGAGGCGTAATCCACTTCGACCGGCACACGCGCGAGTTCTTCGATCAGGTATTTAGCCACCAGCGCTGCGTGCCACGCAGTACCGCAGGCCGCGATCTTGATGTCTGAAAACGATTTGAAATAGGCCGCCGGAATGTTTACTTCGTCGAGGTAAACGTGGCCGGTGTCGAGCGAGACGCGGTTTTGCGTGGTGTCGCGTACGGCGCGCGGCTGCTCAAAAATCTCCTTGAGCATGAAATGTTTGAAGCCGCCTTTTTCAGCCTGCACCGGGTCCCAATTGACGTGTTGCACTTGCGGCGTGACGGCTTCGCCTTTGGCGTTCTCGACCTTCACGCCCGCGCGCGTGAGCGTTGCCATTTCGCCATCGCCCAGGAAAAACATCTCGCGCGTATGCTGCAAAATCGCCGGAATGTCCGAAGCGACAAAGGCTTCGTCTTCGCCTAGGCCGATGACGACGGGCGGACCTAAACGCGCGGCCATCAGCTTCTGCGGTTCGTCAGCCGAGAGCGCGACCAGCGCATAAATGCCGCGAATCTCTTTGAGCATCGCGCGGAAAGCGCCTTCCAATCCCATCGAAGCGTCGCGGCGCAAATGGCGTTCGATCAGGTGCGCGACGACTTCGGTGTCAGTCTCGGACTGAAACTGATGATCTTCTTTTTGCAGCTCGCGTTTGAGTTCGAGGTAATTTTCGATGATGCCATTGTGGACTACGCAAATGCGGCCAGAGCTTGAACGGTGCGGGTGCGCGTTCTCTTCCGTAGGCCGCCCGTGCGTCGCCCAGCGCGTATGCCCCAGCCCGTAATCGCCATGCACAGGGTTTTTGCTCAGCACGTCTTCGAGATTGCGCAACTTGCCCGAAGCGCGGCGCACCTGCACGGTTTGATCTCCGTTGACGACTGCGATTCCGGCGCTGTCATAGCCGCGATATTCGAGGCGACGCAGGCCTTCGATGACGACGGGGACAACATTTTTCGATCCGACATATCCGACGATTCCACACATAGTAAAGCTACCTTTGAAATTTTATTCGTTACTGTCTGCCTCTGACGCAATGGCGATCTCTGCTTCAGCCTGCCCAGGCTTCTCAAGCAAGTTCCAAAGGTCGGAGTAAAAGAAATGGTCTATGGTTTTAATGTGCTGTGAGAGCAGCGCATCCTGTGCCATGTTCGGGCGAATGTCGCAGTAATAAACACCATCCAGCGGGTTCAGCTTTATGGTGTAGGCTTTGAAGTGACCGGGAAGAAAAGTCGCGCTGACGCCGTATTCATTCTCACGGCGTGTTTTTTTGCGTTGCACGTCATTCAGGAAAATAGCGATATGAGGCAACGCCGTGTCAGTGAGGCGGCTATACAAAAACTTATCCATAAACACTTTGTCGAGCCGGTCTTTGCTCGAAGTCTTTACTGACCCAATGACCTTTAGTTCAGCGTCTTGGCTGATAAGCAAATCATGCTGATAACTGGCATCGAAAAGCCTTACGCCTTGTGTATCTTTCACTGGCACTTGCACAACGCCAGAGACGCAATCTATCCCTAACGAAACAATCAGCAAGCGGATCAATCGCTCAAACAAGTCACCATTCACCTTGCGCGCTTGATTGGATTTACCCGCAGGCAGTGCGTCTAATGTAGCTCCAATGGACTGTTGAGCAGTGTAAATCGTGCGTATCAAAGATTGGCGCAATGTCTCTGCCGGACGTTCTCTGTCTTTGAGTTGTTGCAATGCTTGCGTAAATTGCTGTGCCGCATTAGCGAAAGCTACTGCGTCATACATCAGGCTGGTATTCAACGGCCTAGTTATGTTGAAACTGCCTTCCTGCCGATATTGGAAAAACTCATATTGCCTCTCGTTTTGGGACACGATGCGCGCCTGCAATTCGGTCTGGACGTAATCCAGATAGCGAGTGCAGAAAATCAGGTAATCGTTAACCGACCGAAAGCGTTCTTTGTCGGTTACGTGAGCGAGCAGGTCAGCCAGTGTCATCGAATCGACTCCCTTCGCTCAGTATTCTTTCGATCAAACGCAATCCATTCTTCTTTCGCCATTCGCCTGACGTTTTCGATTCGCTCAATCGCCCATTGGTTATATTGAGCATCAAGATCACATCCCATCCAATTGCGTTTCAGTTGTTCGGCTACTACCAACGTCGTGCCCGAGCCCGAAAAAGGGTCAATCACCAAATCGCCTTCGTTCGACGAAGCCAGCACGAACTTACGCAATAACTCTTCGGGCTTTTGCGTAGGGTGCGGCGTTTTTTCTCCCATGCCATTACAAGTCGTGGGAATTTCAATCACGTCTTTCGGCTTGGCTCCCTTGGGATGCGGAGTCCAATCATCGCGGCTGGTTTGCTGGCCTTTGCCGTAAGCACTGGTTTCAGCTTGCGGATGTGATGGATATTTCAATGTATGTGCGCCATAAGAAACGCGCACGTCATCCAGATTGAGTTGCGTCGTTGCGGTTTTACGCAGATGCAAAATGCTTTCGTGCGAACGTCCCCAATCGTTGCCGAGATTGGCTTTGTTTTTGTAATGCCACACCAGCCAGCGGCATTGTTTGAAATGCTGCGACGCCGGATGTTTCAGGTCAGCCAGAATTTCTGAAAAACCACATAAGTATAAAGAACCCGCAGGTTTGAGTACGCGCGCTGCTTGCGCGATCCATTGCATTGACCACTCAATATATTGTTCCTGATTCTCGAAGTTATCCCAATCGGCTTTTTTGAGGTTGTAAGGCGGATCGGCAAACACCAGATCAACGCTGGCGGTAGCGAGTGAGGTCAGCCAAGCAATCGAATTACCCTGATACAAACACCCATGGCGATGCTCATATTGCAACTGAAAGCCTTGCGAAACAGGCTTAAAGCGCGCGACCTTGCCGTGCTTGCGTCGCGTTAAACCAGCCGGGCTAAGTAATGTAGGTTGTTCCATCGTTTAACCACTTTAACAAAACGGCGCTTACCCTTTTAGCTTTTTCTTCACTTGCGCAGGCACGCCCGCCACCAACGAATCTGCCGGCACGTCATTAATAATCACTGAACCCGCGC
>JANNUY010000822.1:0-10370 GCA_031414155.1 Acidobacteriota bacterium | reverse complement strand
CGATGATTGAGCGATTGAAACGCTCGCCATCACGACCAGCCACCAACCGGTTTTTAACAGCCTGCGAATGTTCATCTTCACTTGCTGCGGTCTGCCACCATTTGGCGAATGCGTCCGACTGCGTCTTCCAACGCCGCCATTGAATTGGCGAACGAAAGCCGCAAGTAACCTTCCGCGCCAAAGGCTGCGCCGGAAGTCAGCACGACGCCGTATTGATAGAGCAACTCGTGAGCTACGTCTTTTGACGAAGCGAAACCGCAGTTCGCCATCAAGCCCTTGATGTTGGGGAAAGCGTAAAACGCGCCTTCGGGCATAGCGCATTCGATGCCGGGGATTTCGTTCAATGCGGGAATGAAATAAGCCGCACGTTCGCTGTATTCATCCAGCATTTCCTGCACGCAATGTTGCGGGCCAATCAAAGCCGCCAGCGCAGCCTTTTGCGCAATCGAAGCCGCCATCGTCGCCGATTGGCTTTGAATCTTGATGACCTCTTGCACCCACGCCGCATGACCCAACGCATAACCAATACGCCAACCAGTCATCGCGTAAGTTTTCGAGAGCGAGCCAGCGATCAATACGCGCTCGCGCAATTCCGGCGGCAACGCCGCCGCCGAAAACGGCTGATGCGGCGGATAGACCAACTGCAAATAGCATTCGTCAGAAATAACCCAGACATCGTTCTCAGCAGCGACTTCGACAATGCGGCGGAACTCGTCCGGCGCGATGATGCGTCCCGTCGGATTCGACGGCGAATTGACGATCAACAGTTTTGCTTGCGGCGTCAACGCAGCCTTCACCATCTCCGCCGTGAGGTGAAAATCAGTGGCTTCGGTTTCGATGTTGACGACGCGGCCTTCGGCCAGATGTGCAATTTCAGGAAACGAAACCCAGCATGGCCTTTCGATCAATACATCATCGCCCGGATTGATGAGCGCGAGTACGGCGTTGAAGATCGCCTGCTTCCCGCCCAGCGTGATGCAGCACTGTTCGGGCATATAGTCAGAACCGAATCCACCGTTAATCGAAGCACACACCGCCGCGCGCAACGGCGCGATGCCGCTGGCCGAGGTGTATTTGGTAAAGTTCGTCTCGATGGCATCATAAGCCGCCACCTTGATGTGCGCAGGCGTAGCGAAATCAGGCTCGCCCGCGCCGAGGTCAACAATAGAGACGCCTTCGGCCTTGAGCTTTTCAGCGGCAAGCACGACAGCGGCAGTCAATGAATAGCCGGTTTGCGCGCAACGATGAGAGACGGGAAATTCGATAGTAGCCATAGTTGGTTCGATCTGTTTGAAATTAGTTGATGGCGCTTCGCCAATGGCATCTTGCCTCAATTCAACGCGGCGAACCAAACAAGGCAGAGGCCAAAGCAAGCAAGTCAGAAAGCCTTTTTGGTTTTCTCTCTGGCCTGAATGTTCAGCAAACTCAACAGCTTTCACTCAAGCCGCTTTTTCCTGTACCCACAAATTAACCAGGGTTTCCGCCGAAACGCCTCTTGACTGGGCAATCGCCGCGACCTTGCGAAGCAGGTCGCCGTCGAGCGAAACCAAGTGGATGCGCCGCTTGAGGTCTACGACACAATCTACGTCATGCATCAAGTCTTCGTAATCGGCACTGTCGTGCTTATCCCAAAACTCGCCTGCTTCGTCGAGACTGTTAAAGTGTATCGGTAAAGGGTCGGGTTTCGCCTTCAGTTTTTTATTTTTTGTGTTTGCCATAACTCTGCGAGACCGCCGCGCCTGCGGCGGTGAGAAATGATCTGGCAGTTTTATCTTTCTCACTGCCAATACGTCCTATCCAACGTGCGGTAATTGACCGCTTCAGAAATGTGGTCTTCCTGTACGCCTTCGATTCCTGCCAGGTCAGCAATCGTACGGCTCACTTTCAAAATGCGGTCGTAAGCCCGCGCCGAAAAGCCGTAGCGCGTGATGGCGCGTTCGAGCAACGCCTGTGATTGCGGCGTCAATGCGCAGTGTTTGCGAATCAGGCGCGACGACATTTGGGAGTTGCTATAAACCTGTTCGCCCGCAAAGCGCGCGTGTTGCAGCTTGCGCGCGGCTTCGACACGAGCGCGAATTTCAGCCGAGCCTTCTTTGGCTTCGGCAGCCGAAAGCTCGCTGACCTTGACGGCGGGCACGTCAATTTGAATGTCTATGCGGTCGAGCAATGGGCCTGAGATTTTGGAAACGTAGCGTTGAATGATCGGCTGGGTGCATTTGCACGTATGCGTCGGGTCGTTGAAATAACCGCACGGGCACGGGTTCATCGCGGCGACCAGCATAAAGCTCGAAGGAAACGTCAGCGACATCGCGGCGCGGCTGATGGTGACGCGCTGGTCTTCGAGCGGCTGGCGCAAGACTTCTAAAACGCTGCGCTCGAACTCAGGCAATTCGTCGAGAAACAATACGCCGTGATGGGCGAGCGAGACTTCGCCGGGTCTGGGGATCGCGCCACCGCCGATCAAGCCCGCATCGCTGATGGTGTGATGCGGCGAACGAAAAGGCCGCGTCGTCAACAGTCCACGCGCGTCGGTGAAGCCGGCGACGCTGTGAATTTTGGTGGTTTCGAGGGCTTCTTCAAAAGTGATGGGCGGCAAGATCGAAGGGATGCGTTTCGCCAACATCGTCTTGCCTGAACCGGGCGGGCCGATCAATAGAATGTTGTGTCCGCCCGCCGTAGCGATTTCGATGGCGCGTTTGGCGGTCATCTGGCCCCGCA
This sequence comes from Acidobacteriota bacterium, assembly GCA_031414155.1. Taxonomy (GTDB): domain Bacteria; phylum Acidobacteriota; class Blastocatellia; order RBC074; family RBC074; genus JACPYM01. The sequence continues at coordinate 7,652 of JANNUY010000822.1, read as the reverse complement.
CTTCGCGGAAGTCAACGGTGTAAAGATCAGCCGCGTTGAGCAGTTCATCCAAATCAACCTTTAGCGGCGGCGGCGGTTCGGGTGAGTTCAGAATATCCACGACTTCGCGCAAGTTGGCGACGCCATAAACGTCTACGCCTGCGACCACGGCGGCTTCGCGGGCATTTTCGACCGGCAGAAAAAGTCGCTTGATGCCCTTTTGCTTGGCAGCCACGGCAATCGGCAAAGCCCCGCGAATCGCGCGAATGCGTCCGTCAAGCGCGAGCTCGCCGACGAGCAACGTGTCGTCGAGCGCTTCGGCTTGCAATTCGCCATTGGCGCCCAAGATTCCGAGCGCAATGGGCAAGTCAAACGCCGAGCCTTCTTTCTTGATGTCGGCGGGCGCGAGGTTAATGGTGACTTTGTGAATCGGAAAAAACAGGCCGGAATTATTGATCGCCGCGCGAATGCGTTCGCGGCTTTCGCGCACCGCCATATCGGGCAAGCCGACCACAATCACCATCGGCGCGCCTTCCATATCGGGCGGACGTGGCGTGAGATTGACTTCGACCTCGACGAGATTGGCGTCTATGCCATAAACCGCAGCACTGAGCGTTTTGAAAAGCATGGCAAATCATCCTTGCTGAGTGGTGAATCTTTTTTCTCTTGGGTATCACCCAAAAGCGACAGCGCAGTGTAGTGGCTGAAAAAGCAAAAAGGCAAAGGCTTTGCGGGAAAGCCATTGCCTTTTTGTCATTGGATTAGCGTCAAGAGCTAACGGGAGGACTAACGGCCTTTGACAGGCACTTGAATCACTTGGCCTGCCTTCAACTTCGCGGATGAAGACAGCCGATTCAACGTAGCCAGATCGCGCACCGAGACGTTGTAACGTCCGGCGACATCGCCCAGCGTATCGCCGTCTTTGGCTTTGTAAGTGATGAGCTTCGCCATCCCGCGCGCCGTCGAAGGCGCAACCGAAGCCGTGCCGACAGAAGGCGAACCGCCGCGTGCCGGAGCAGAAAAGACTACGTTGCGCATGTTGCCGTTGGCGGGTACGACCAGTTTTGAGCCGGTGCGCAAAACCCCGCCGTTGACTTGTTCGAGCGTGGATTGCGAGACGCCGGTGCGACGCGCAATGGTCTCGAAGGTGTCGTTATTTTGCGCCGTAACCATACGCCATTGCATGCGGCGGTCAGGCGGAATGCGGCTCAAAGCGGCTTGCAACAACTTGCCACGTCCTGACGGAATGCGCAGCGCGTAAGTTTCAGCCGGAGGCGTGACGCCGCGTTTGAGTTCGGGATTCAAACCCAGCAAATAATCGTAGCTCACGTCCGTGGCGTCAGCGACGAGCCGCAAATCCACGGCGTTGTTGACCGTCACGTAATCGTAAGCGAGCGGCGCTTCTGGTTTGACGTTGAAACCGTACTTGGCCTGATTCTTGGCGATGATAATGACCGCCAAAATGTTCGGCACATAAGGGCGCGTTTCGCTAGGCAAGGTCGGATAAAGTTCCCAGAAGTCTGCGTAGCCGGTGCGCGCAATAGACGAATCCACCCGCCCTTCGCCACAGTTATAAGCCGCCATTGCCAATTCCCAGTTGCCCGCATAGCGGTTTGCCAGCCAACGTAAATAACGCGCCGACGCGCGGGTTGATTTCTCGAAGCTCGAACGTTCGTCCACCCACATATCTTGCTTTAGGCCGTATTGCGCGCCCGTGCCCGGAATGAACTGCCACAAGCCGACCGCCGCCGCCCACGAACGGGCGATGGGTGACCAGGCGCTTTCAACCTGACAGAGCCAAACCAAATCTTGCGGCACGTTTTCTTCCTTGAAGATGCGCCGCGCCATCGCGATGAAACGACCCGAACGGCGCAAACCGGTTTCCATCGTCGCGCGTCCTCGTCCGGTGTAGTAATTAATGAAACCCTGAACCAACGGATGCGGCTTGAAATTGAAATCAAGCTTGGCCGCCGAGATCACGGTTTCCAGCTTTTCCTCGCTGGTATTCTTGGTTTCGGCTTCGCTCAATTTGATCTTGGATATCTCGTCGAGCGGCGAAGCGACGTAAGACTGTTGCCCAAAACCTTCACCAGTCGGTTTCGGTTCCTGAGCAACGGGCTGCTGGGCAGCCGGAGCGGGATTTTGAGTAAAAGTGGTATTGGTATTAGCGGCAATGACCGGAGCATTGCTCTTGAGGCTCATCTGGCGTTGGAAGATTTTGTCTACCAGACGGCGGTAATAATCGCTCAGGGTCGCGTCGCTCAGGCCGGATTCCAGCACGGCGTCTACGGCCTTGTCGTAAAGGCGGCGGGCCTGGTCGTAGGAACCAGCCTGAAAAAATTCTTCGCCGCGTTGAAACTGTTCATTCGACCGGTCAATGACCCGTTGAACTTCGTTGCGTTGGCCCGTGACTCCATAAGCTGTGGCAGGCTGCCCTTGTGCGAAGGTGGTGACCACCGTCGTTAAAACCAGGCATACTGCCAACGTACTGCTCATAAACCTACTCTGCACCGTAGGGATGTGCTTCGACATAGTGTTGTGTTTCCTTAAAAAATTTCTCGATCCCAGCATTTCATTCGTTTCAGTCATTATTGTTTCGGAACTGTCAGCGGACGCTTTTCAAGGGGTGAAGGGGAACACCGGCTTTGCCAGGAAAGGCGCAATGCGGTGGAACGTCGCTAACAAACGAGGCGGATGGTACTTTTTACACTGGGAGGGTGTCAAACTTTCAGACGGCGTTTTTCGCCCTCGTACAACGGTGCTATTTACTACGAAAAAGCCCAAGTCTAAGCCTCACAGCAGCTTGCCTCGCTTAAGCTAACCATGAAAAAAATTCAAAAAAATGAATTTTCTTGCCGTTGACACCCTCCGAAAGGGTCAGCTATAAGTCCGCGCAATGAAATTCCCGCACAAGCTGAAGCAAATCCGACTGGTGCTGCTGGTCTCAACAATCGTCTGGGCGATAGTGTGCAGCGGGGTCGTTTATGGGCAAAAACCCAAAATCAGCCTGCCGCCTGCCAACCCCACGAGTCCGGTAACTGACTTGGCGAACGTCATTGATCCGGCGACGGAACAACAGCTTGATCGCATTCTGAAAAACTTCGAAGGCTTGACGGGAACGCAAATCGCGGTAGCGACCGTGCCGAGTTTGCAGGAACGTCCGCTGGAAGAATATGCCAACGAACTTTACCGCGCGTGGGGCATCGGCGCGAAAAAGGGTGATAACAAAGACAAAGGCGCCCTCATCCTCGTTGCCCCCAACGAACGCAAATCGCGGATGGAAGTCGGTTATGGGCTGGAAGGCGATCTGCCTGACGGATTGGCGGGCGAACAGTTGCGGCGGATGCGTCCTTACTTTCAGCAAGGGCAATACAGCCAGGGGCTGAACGTCGGAGTCCGTACTCTAATAGATACGCTCGCCGAAAAGTGGAACGTCAACGTCGAAGGCATTGACCGCCAATACGCTTATCACCCGGCCCAACAACAAGACGCAGACCTTCCGACAGGAGCGGTCATTTGTTTTGTCATTGGCTTGCTGCTTTTTCTGATGTTGCTTTATTTCGCCAGCCGTCGCGGCGGACGAGGTGGCGGTGGCGGGAATCAATACCGGCGTGATAATGGGTGGTATACCGCGCCCATCGTCTTTAACAGCGGCGGCGGAGATTACGGCAGCGGTTCGTGGGGCAGCAGTGGCGGAGGCGGAGGCGGTAGCGACTGGGGCGGATTCGGCGGCGGCGATAGTGGCGGTGGCGGCGCAAGCGACAGTTGGTAAAAAATCCTATGAAACCAAACTTCAACGAATTAGTCGAGCAATTGCGCAGCGCCCTGGGCGAAAGCCTCGTGTCAGTCGTTGCTTACGGTTCAGCGGTTGACGCACCCGGCAACGCCAAGCCCACCGATCACCTCACCCTCGTCGTAGCCAAATGGCTCGGCGCGAACGAACTCAACAAAGCTCGTCCCGTTGCGCAATGGTGGATCGAGCAGGGCTTTCCGCTGCCGGTATTTTTCACTGAACAGGAATTCAACGAATCGCTTGACGTATTCGCCATCGAGTTTCGCCAGATGAAGCGCGCCTATCGCGTGCTGCATGGCGTTGACCTGCTCGCCGACCGCGAAGCCGCCAAAACGAATTTGCGCTTGCAGGTCGAATACGAATTGCGCGGCAAGCTGGTGCGGTTGCGCTCGCTTTATCTACCAATGGGCGGCTCGACTGAGAAGCTGACGCGGCTGATGACCGACAGCGTAGTGAGTTTTGTGCGCTATATGCGCCCGATGCTCGAACTCGCAGGCGAAGCGCCTCCGCTCGGACGCCGCGCCACCGTGAAGCGTATCGGCGAGAAATTCGATCTTGACGTAACCCCACTAGAACGCATTCTGCGCTTGCGCGACGAACCCGTGAGTTTAATGGACGTCGAAGCGCAAGACCTATTCGCGGCTTATGTTGATTGCATCAGCCGCGTCATCGCCAAAGTAGACAAGCTGTAACGTCGCTTGAAAAAGAGTAATCAGCCACGGGGAACACGGGGGCAAACGGGGATTTTTATGTTTTTGATTTCTCCCCTCTTTCCCCGTGTTCCCCGTGGCTAACTCAATAGTTGCAGCAGTCTTGGGCTTTCATCACAGGGAGAAAACACTTATGGGTAAGATAGCATTGATTATTTTGGGCATCCTCTTGGTATTCGTCGTGATTCTGGCGATGACGGGGATTGGGCAATACAACGGGCTGGTCGGCAAACGCACCGACGTAGACGCCAAGTGGGCGCAGGTCGAAAACAACCTGCAACGCCGCGCCGATCTGATTCCGAATTTGGTCAATACGGCTAAAGGTTATGCCAACGTCGAGCAAGGCATCCTGACCAAAATCGCGGAATCGCAAAGAGTTATTCAAAGCAGCGGTTCTACGCCGGAACAAAAGATGGATGCGAGCAATCAAATGACCGGCGCGTTGCGAGCGGGCGGCCTTTATCCGTTTATGACGTTTGCGCAGGCTTATCCGAATCTGAAATCGGACGTGCAATTCAATCGGTTGTCAGATGAGTTGGCGGGTACGGAAAACCGTTTGGCCGTAGCGCGCAAGGATTACAACGAGTCAACGCAGGATTACAACACCTCGCGCAACAAGTTCCCCGCCGTGCTGATTGCGGGCATGATGGGCTTTCAAGACAAGCCATTCTTCAAAGCCGAAGAAGGCTCGAAGACTGCGCCGGTCGTGGATTTCAGCAAGTAACCCCGTCAACAGGCGGCCTGCGAATTAGCCACAGAGGCACCGCAGTCACAGAGGTTTTCTTCAGCTTCGACACAAGCTGATTTCTCTGTGTCTCTGCGCCTCTGTGGCTAAACTTTTTGAATATGAACTTCCCCCTTCGCTTCCATCTCGGCCCGCTCACGATCCACGCGCATTGGCTGTTTGAGTCGCTCGCCTATTTCATCGGCTTTCGTTTGTACCTCTGGCAGCGCCGCCGCCAGGGCGATGTCGTGGATTTCGAGAACCGTATGTGGGTTGTTGCTGCGGCCATCGCGGGCGCTGCGTTGGGCAGCAAAGTTCTCAACTGGTTCGCCGATCCGCATTTGTTTTTGCGCAACTGGACCAATCCCTTTTTTCTGATGAGCGGCAAAACCGTCGTAGGCGGCCTCATCGGCGGACTTTTCGCCGTCGAATGGACAAAGAAACGTTTGGGCGTAACGATGCGTACCGGCGATTTATTCGCGCTGCCTTTATGCGCAGGCATTGCCATCGGACGCATTGGCTGTTTTCTGTCAGGGTTGGAAGACGACACTTATGGAGTGGCTACGTCACTGCCGTGGGGCGTGAATTTCGGCGACGGCGTGACGCGGCACCCTACGCAACTTTATGAAATGGTTTGGCTGGCGTTGCTGGCGTTCGTGATCTATCGCGTATCGCTGCGACAGCATCGCAACGGCGACTTATTCAAACTGTTTATGGCGAGCTATTTCGCGTTTCGTCTTGCCGTAGATTTCATCAAGCCGGGCGGCACGTTGTTGGGCTTAGGCGGAATTCAATGGGCGTGTGTTGGGATGTTGATTTACTATGTGCGGGACTTAATTCAAATCGCGCGAGACGCTTTCGTCAGAAAGCAATAAGTGCGAGTGGCAAACACGGGTTTAGCAAGGGTGCTCTCAAAGAGCGGTGAAAGAGAATGATTAGCTACGACACACGCACACGCCGGATGGTAGACACCGAGAACGGCGATTACCTGCTTTCGCAAATTTATGATCGTGACGAATACGAATGGTCTTTCATGCTATACGACCAGTACGATCAGCCGCTGCTTGGTTCCGTCGTGAAGGTTAATAACATTGACGAGTTCGGTAATTCAGGCGGTGCAACACTGTCACGTTGTACGCTCTTAAAAACTTGGATACCGTCGGGGCGACCTGAACCACCGATTTACTTCAATGAAGCTCATCCGCTGATTTCCAGACTCGCAGCCTTTCTTGAAGCGCGGCTTTATGCGCACGGCACGAAAACACCTTATCCGCGTTTTGAGTTCATTGATGCACGGAACAACACCCAACGAGCAGAGGCCTTCGGCTGGGCAGAGAGTTATCAGCAAGACGCGCAAGCACCTCAAAAAAGCAAGGTTGAAGGCAAGCAAATTTTTCTCGGCTTGCTGCTCACACTTGGCTTGCACTTAACGCAATTGCTTTTGTTGCCGCTGACACGAACCAGCAATGTTGATAGTAATAATAAATTCGCCCTCATCCTCTTATGTTTTGGATTTACGCAACTGCTTTATATGCTGCCAGCCATCTACCTTTCCCGTCGCAACCGAGGGCTGATGATTGGATTGATTATTGGAACTGCCATCACCTTTATGCTGGGCTTGCCTACGGCAGCCTTCGCCGTGATTTGCGGCAGTATCCTCAAACTTTAACAACACTATGACTGACCGCATTTTCCCTTATCTCTAACGACGTAGCCGTTTCGATTTCTCGCGGTAGATTTCATCAAACCGAGCGGAATGCTTTTCGGGCTGACCGGAATTCAATGGGCGTGCGTAGCGATGTTGCTTTACTATGCGCGCGACTTGCCTTACCTATTTAGCAGCAAAGCGCACCAACGCTTACAAGAAAAAATTATTCATCGGGAGGGAAACGGCAATGAATGAGCTTGAATTTGAAACACTACTGGACAAAGCATTTCCAGCGTGGAACCGAGAGGAATCACCCAATCGAGGCATACAAAAAGTTAAACTGACTGGAAGTGGCTTTCTGCGTGATCTGGATGAACAGAAAGCCAACGAAATTATCAGCCTAATGAAAGATCAATTTCCAAGAGACGCGGCTTTTTGTAGAGCAGTTGTTGGGTACCGGCTTGAGAACTGGACAGGAACGGGACAATGGAGCGACCTCTACTACATTTACTTTGCCAGTCAAGAATGGACGCCGCTTAAAGAAGACGAACCTCCTTTATATGACCTAGACGCTTGGCATAACTCAATCAGCAACTCTGAGCCGTGAAATATCTATGACCGACCGCATTCGCCCTTATCTCTATTACGACGTAGCCATCTCGATCTGCTCGACCTGTTATCGCAAGGTCGAAGGCAAGATCGTGTTTGAAGACGGCAACGTATTCCTGCTCAAACGCTGCCCGCAGCACGGTGCGGAAAAAGTGTTGGTCGCCGACGACATTGAGTATTACCGCCGCG